>NZ_JBSFNN010000100.1:0-22122 GCF_053587115.1 Streptomyces sp. NPDC003697 | reverse complement strand
GCAACCCGTTCTCCCCCCCCCCCCCCGTGGGGGCGCCGTTCCGGTGGAACGGCGCCCCCTCGTCGCATGTCTGCCCGGCACCGCGCGGTCACGCTGCCGCTGGCCCTTCCCCGCCGTGAGGCCCGGCACCGGCCGGCCCCACGGCTGAGGAGCGCTGCGGCCGGCCCGGGGACCGCGGCGCAGCGGCCTGGTACGGGGGGACCGCCTGGACGGCCCGGCGGTCCCCCGGGGGCGTCAGGCGTACGCCGAGACGTCCTTGACGACCGCGAAGCCGAGGCCGTACGCGCTCATGCCCCGCCCGTACGCGCCCACGTGCACTCCCTGCGGCGTCGACCCGGCCAGCACCCAGCCGAACTCGGACTCCCGGTAGTGGAAGGGCGTGGGGACGCCGTCCACGGGCAGCGACAGCGTCGACCACGCCGGGCCCGACAGGTCGTCGGCCAGCACCCACGCCGTCTCCGTCTGCTGCTCCAGCCAGTCGTCGCGCAGGCTGTGGTCCATCTGGCCCGGCCAGGTGAAGGACAGCAGTCCCACCCCGGCGAGCCAGGCCGCCGACGACACCGAGGTGGCCTCCAGCAGGCCGGTGCCGTCCGCGCTGCGGCGCACCGGGTTGGCCGCGACGGTGACCACGACCGCGAACTTCTCCCGGGGCTCGTTCGGCGCCGCGGCCAGGTGCTCGTTGCGCACGGAGGGCTCGTCGCCGTGCCCGATGGAACCGTGCTCCACCACCCCGTCGGCCGAGGTGCCGACCTGCATCAGCCAGCGCGGCCCCGTGAAGGCCTCGTCGAGGCCGTACCAGGGGAAGGGCGCCAGCAGGTAGCCGTCGACCGTACGCCGGACGGAGGGGACCTGCTGCCCGCCTTCCGCGGCCGGCGTCTGCGCGACTGCCCCACTCGTCGTCTCCATGTTCCCGGACGCCTCCTCGCTCTCGTCGGTCCGGTCGGCCCGCCCCCCTTCGGGCGTACTCGTCCGGTCCGCACAACAACTCGGCAGCATATCGAGCCCGCTGCGGGCAGCAGGGAACGTGCTCGGCGCGTGGCTCGCGGGAACGAAGGGTTCCGGCCGCGCACGGCGGCCGCGGGCCAGGGGACGCGTCACGTCCGGCGGCGCGCCGAACGCTGTGACGTGCGGCGCCGTCGGCGTACGGGGCTCAGGTGGCGTCCGCGTCGAAGGGCGGGGGCTCGCCCGGACCCGGGACCTCGCTCTTCTTGGTCATGTCGATCCGGCCGCCGGACGGGGCCGCCGGCGCGTCGGGCTCGCGGCGGTGGACCGCGTCCGTGACCTCGGCCATCTCCTTCTTCAGGTCGAAGCCGTTGCGGATCTCCTTCAGGCCCAGGTCCTCGTTGTCCAGCTGCTTGCGGATGAACGTCCTGGGGTTGAGGTCCTCGAATTCAAAGTCCTTGAACTCGGGGCCCAGTTCGCTGCGGATGTCCTGCTTGGCGCTCTCCGAGAAGTCGCGGATCTTCCGGATCGTGCGCATGACGTCCTGGATGACCTTCGGGAGCTTGTCCGGACCGAACACCAGCACGGCCAGGACGACGAGCGTCACCAGCTCGAGCGGTCCTATGTCATTGAACACCTGAAGCTCCTTGCGATGTCCTCGGTCCGCGGCCCCTCGGTGGTCCGTGCGGTCTTCCGTGGTCCGGGCCGGGTCCACGGTACCCGGCGCACGCGGCCGACCGGTACCGTCCCGCGCTGCGCGCGGGGGCGTGTACACCGGGGGTTCGCGGTCCGTTCGCCCGGTGGCACCGGGCGGGCCCGCCGGGCCGGGTTCGGTGGTCCGCCGGGGTCAGCCGCCGCCCGAGGATCCGAGCACGAGCGAGACCGTCCGCTGCCTCCCGTCGCGTTCGACCGTCAGCTCCAGGCGGTCGCCGGGGCGGTGGGCACGGGTCCTGACGATCAGTTCCTCCCCGGTGTGCACGCGCCGGCCGTCCACGGCGGTGACGACGTCGCCCGCCCTGATGCCCGCGCGGTCGCCGGGGCCGTGCGGGGTCACCGGGGCTCCCCCGCCGCGGCTCGCGGCGGCGACCCGGGCGCCGTCGCCGGCGTACCCCATGTCGAGGGTGACGCCGATCACCGGGTGGGTCGCCCGGCCGGTGTTGATCAGCTCCTCGGCTACGCGCCTGGCCTGGTTGACGGGGATGGCGAAGCCGAGCCCGATGGAGCCGGCCTGCCCGCCCTGAACGTCGGCACCGCTGCCGGCGGACCGGATCGCGGAGTTGACGCCGACGACCCGCCCCCGCGCGTCCAGCAGCGGGCCACCGGAGTTGCCGGGGTTGATGGGGGCGTCGGTCTGCAACGCGTCCACGTACGACACGTCGGTGCCGTCGCCCTTCTCGCCGCCGGCCGTGATGGGCCGCTCCTTGGCGCTGACGATGCCGGAGGTGACAGTGTTCGCCAGGCCGAAGGGGGCGCCGATGGCGACGACCGGATCGCCCACCCGCACGTTGTCGGAGTTGCCCAGGGGCACGGGGGTCAGGCCGCGCACCCCCCGGACCTGGACGACGGCGAGGTCGTAGCCGGGGTCCCGGCCGACGATCCGCGCCCTCACGGTCTGACCGCCGCTGAAGGTCACGGATATCCCGCCGCCGGACGCCGCGGGCTCGACGACGTGGTTGTCGGTGAGGACGTGCCCGAGGCGGTCGAGCACGAAGCCGGTCCCGGTGCCCTGGTCGTCGGAGCCGGCGACGTGCAGGGTGACGACGCCGGGCAGCGCGCGGGCGGCGATCCCGGCGACGCTGTCCGGAGCCCGTCCGGCGGGCTCCTTCCCGGCCTGCGGCAGCCGCACGGTGCCCACACCGCCGTTGCGCTCGACGTACGCCCCGACCAACCCGCCGGCACCGCCGGAGACCAGCGCCAGCGCCAGAGCCCCGCCCAGAAGCGTCCGCCGGCGCCGCCGACGCGGCGTGAGCAGACTCGTGCCGTGCTCCTGCAGGGGGGCGCGGAAGGGAGCGGCGGCCCAGGGGTCGTAGCGACTCCACGGCCCGCCGGACGAGGGCGAGCCGTGCCGCTCGGCGCCCGCGGCGCCCATGGAGCCGCCGTCGCCGTCCCTGGTGCCGGCGGCCGGGACGGCGGACGCCGGGGCGTGCGGCTCGGGGGCCGCGGCGCCCGCGGCGTCGTAGCCGCGCCACGGCCCGCTGGACGACGGCAGGCTGCCGACGGCCGGGCCGGCAGGTGCCGGGCCGTGCCGCTCGGGGGCCGCGGCGCCCATGGGATCGCCGCCGCCGCCCCCGGTGCCGGCAGGACTGTCCGGCGTTCGGGGCCCGGGGAGGACGGTGGGGGCGGGTGTCGCCTCGGCGGTCTCGTGCTGGATCGTTTCTCCGGCTTCCTGGGCCGGGGACGGGCTCTCCGCCCGCTCCGCACCCGACCGGGACCGGCTCCACCAGTTCGGCCGCGTGGACCGGGTGGGCTTCCCCTCGTTCATGTTCTCCCCACAACTGGCCGCGGCACGGCTCGTGGCGGCGACCGCACGTCGTCGACTCCGCGCCCCGACCACTGCCGAGGGCGCGACCACCTGGATTCAACCAGGTCCCCGGGCCGCCGGGCGGAGAACGCCGCCGGACGATGAACGGTCAGCGGGCCTGGCGCGCGGTGGCGGGGGGACGCGACGAGGCGGGGTCCGCGGGGGGAGAGAGGGAGGGGGACGGAGCGGCTGCCGTTCCGGGCACGGGAGCGGCCAGAAGGCCGGGCGGCACGAGCGGCGGGGGCGCGGACCAGGAGATCAGGGCGACCGGCGGTGCCGTGGCGAGGGGGCGTATCAGCGGGGAGACGACGGCGGCGCCCGCGACGACCGGGGTGGTCACCGTGCGCGTCACGTCCTGGGTCCGCCCGACGGCCGGGGTCGGTACCCCGGGCAGCAGCGGCGCGGACAGTGCCGTCGGCGCCGCCGGGGTGCCGCCGGGCGCGCCCGGCCCCTGGGCCGAGAGCGGTCCCGCCGACCGGCGCCGGGAGGCGTCGGGTGCCGTCGCCGCTCCCGTGCCCGCCGTGCGCGCCGGGGTCACGTTGCTGCCCGAGCCGGAGCCGCCGCGTGCCTCCGCGGCCGTGTCGCCCGGGACGATGCCGGGTGACACTCCCCCCAGCGCGATCGCCGCGAGCGACACCGCGCCGGCCGCGACGAAGGCGAGCCGCAGTCCGCGGGAGGCCGGCCGCTCGCTGTCGTGGCGGCCGACGGGGTGGATCCGGAAGCCGCGGTCCGCGGCGGCGGCCAGGGGCCCGACCGCGTGCGGGCCCGTGGGGACGTACCCGAAGGAGAACCTCTCTCCGCGCTTGACGTCGAACGCGCCGGACCGCCCGGCAGGGCCGCCGATTCCGCCGGGGAACGCTCCCCCGCCCAGCAGCGAGCCGCCGCCACCGCCCGTGCCGTCACCCGCGGGAAGCCCCTGGAGACGGGCCAGGAAGCTCTCGGAGGGCGGGGGCGGGGCCGTCTCCGCGAAGACGTTCTTCAGCCGGCGCTGCGCGTCGACCTCCGCCTTGCACTTCGGGCAGGTGGCCACGTGTGCCAGGACGCGCTCGCGCGTCTCGTGACCGAGCTCTCCGTCGACCAGCGCGGAGAGGCGGTCCCCCAGGTGCTGTTCCGCGAGGTGCCCCGCGGCGGGATCGGGTCGGGAGCCACTCACGCGGACGCGCCCCCTCCCCCCAGCGCGGGGACGCGGGGCACGAAGGCGCGGCGCTCGGCACGTGCCTCCGGCGAGCGGTGCGCGAGCGCCTTGCGCAGCTGGGAGCGGCCGCGGTGGATACGGGAGCGGACCGTGCCGAGCTTGACGCCCAGGGTCGCGGCGATCTCCTCGTACGACAGGCCCTCGATGTCGCACAGCACGACCGCGGCGCGGAACTCCGGCGCCAGCGTGTCGAGGGCCTGCTGGATGTCCGCGTCGAAGTGCGCGTCGTTGAAGAGCTGCTGCGGGGTGGGTTCCTTGCTGGCCAGCCGCTCGGCCGCGTCGTCGCCCAGCGCGTCGAAGCGGATGCGCTGCCGGCGGCGGACCATGTCGAGGAACAGATTGGTGGTGATGCGGTGCAGCCAGCCCTCGAAGGTGCCCGGCGTGTACGTCGACAGGGACCGGAAGACGCGCACGAAGACCTCCTGGGTGAGGTCCTCGGCGTCGTGCTGGTTGCCGGTGAGGCGGTAGGCCAGGCGGTAGACGCGGCCGCTGTGGGTGCTGACGATCTCCTCCCAGGTGGGCGGAGTCCACGCCTGCCCGTCCGCGTCGGTGGCGAACGTCGCGGTCTGGGCGCGGTCTGCGGCGCGGCTCGGGTCAGCAGCGGTGTGGTTCACGGATTTCGGCCTGCCCGCCGACCCGAGGAAGCGCCGCAGCACTCCTCCCCGGTCCCCGGGCGCGGCCGCACCTCCCCTGTCGGCTCTGGTGGTGTCCAGTGGAGCCCCTACCATAGCCACCTCGCCCGTTAGCTCCGGATAAGCGGTTTTACGAGAATTTGGCACGCCCTGACCCGGCTCGTGCGGCTGCGGCGGCTCCTGCCCGGTGTCCCGTTCCACCCCATACCCCCCGTCGTGCCGGCCGCTAGTTCCTCATCCCGTCAAACGCCCGGTCCCATCTGCGGGTTCCCGACGCCAACGGATACAGTCACGCCCAGGCATCCATGGGGACAGGAGAGGGTCATTACCGGCAACCGGCAGACGAGCTGGGCGTTCGCCGACGCCTATGTCGCCGAGGACGAAGCGCTGCACTGGGCCCGCGACCGGGCCGGTGAGGCAGGGCTGCGCGCGGTGACGCCCGGCACGGGCGCAGCCCTGCGGTTGCTGGCCGCCGCCGTGGACGCGAAGGCGGTGGCGGAGATCGGGACCGGGACCGGCGTCTCCGGCATCCACCTGCTGTACGGGATGCGGCCGGACGGGGTGCTGACCACCGTGGACACCGAGCCGGAGCACCAGCAGTTCGCCCGGCAGGCGTTCCGCGCCGCCGGCTTCGCCAGCAACCGCGCCCGCTTCATCCCGGGCCGGGCCCTGGACGTCCTGCCCCGCCTCGCGGACGCCGGCTACGACCTGGTCTTCTGCGACGGCGACCGGCTGGAGTTCCCGGAGTACCTCGCCGAATCGTTGCGTCTGCTGCGCCCCGGCGGGCTGGTGGTCTTCGAGGGCGTCTTCGCGCACGGGCGGACGGTGGACTCCGGTCCGCAGCCCACGGAGGTCCTGCGGCTGCGGGAGCTGCTGCGCACGCTGCGCGAGAGCCCGGAGCTGGTGCCCTCGCTGCTGCCGGTGGGCGACGGCCTGCTGTGCGCGGTCAAGCGCTGAGCACCGTGCCCGCGCGACCCGGCGGGCGTCCGTTCCCGGGGAGGCGGCCGCCCGGCGGGCGTCGCCCGGAAAAGGCGGCTGCCCCGGAAAACGGCTTCCCCGGCACCACGCACGATGCCGGGGAAGCCGAAAAGCTCAGGATCGCTCGGATGTCAGCCGACGACCTTCTTGAGGGCGTCGCCGAGCGCGTCGGCCTCGTCGGGGGTCAGCTCGACGACGAGTCGACCGCCGCCTTCGAGCGGAACGCGCATGACGATGCCCCGCCCCTCCTTGGTCACCTCGAGCGGGCCATCGCCCGTCCGCGGCTTCATGGCCGCCATGCTCGTACCCCTTCCTGAAACCAGCTCATCGTCGCCGACGGCCCCCAGAGGGCACGCGCAGCCCGTTGGAGACACGCGACACCGGCATCGAACACATTGCTTCCCAGCCATTATCCCGCATCTCAGGACCGGATGACCAACATCCATCGGCATCGCTTGGGCAACGCGCGCGAGCAAAACCACTCAATTCGGCGATGTGGCTGCGATACTGCGCACCCGCCCGGACATTCGCCGTCCGGAAATCGACGGGAATTCTTTGACGCAGGTCACACATCCGCTCCGGTGCGCCGCCGGTGAAGTCCGCCATGCTGTCTTCGAGACGAGGGCGTACCGGCCGGTACGCCCCCACCTGTGACACCGGAGGGGATGTCCCATGGCCGACACCGTGCTCTACGAGGTGAGCGACGGGCTCGCGACGATCACGCTGAACCGCCCCGAGGCGATGAACGCGCTGAACGTCGCGGCCAAGGTCGCTCTGCGGGACGCGGTGCAGTCCGCTGCGGCCGACCAGGCCGTGCGGGCGGTGCTGCTGACCGCCGCCGGGGACCGCGCCTTCTGCGTGGGCCAGGACCTGAAGGAGCACATCGGACTGCTGGCCGCCGACCGGGAGACGGGCTCGCGGCAGACGATGACCACCGTGCGGGAGCACTACAACCCGATCGTCCGGGCGCTGGCCGGTGCGCGGAAGCCGGTGGTCGCGGCGGTGAACGGCGTCGCGGCCGGGGCCGGCTTCGGCTTCGCGCTGGCGGCGGACTACCGGGTCGTCGCGGACACGGCCTCGTTCAACACGTCGTTCGCCGGGGTCGCGCTCACCGCGGACTCGGGCATCTCCTGGACCCTGCCGCGGGTCGTCGGGCCGGCGCGCGCCGCCGACCTGCTGCTCTTCCCTCGCAGCATCACCGCGCGGGACGCCTACGAGCTGGGCATCGCCAACCGGGTCGTGCCCGCCGCGGAGCTGCGCGCCGAGGCCGGAAAGGTGGCGCGGGCGCTGGCCGAGGGGCCGACGGTGGCCTACGCGGCGCTGAAGGAGGCCGTCGCCTACGGGCTGACGCACTCCCTGGAGGAGACCCTGGAGAAGGAGGACGAGCTGCAGACGCGGGCGGGGTCGTCGGAGGACCACGCGATCGCGGTGCAGGCCTTCGTCAACAAGGAGAAGCCGAAGTACCTCGGCCGCTGACCCGCGCGTGGCGGGTGCCGCCCCCGGCCGGTGAGGTCAGGGGCGGCGGGCCACGCAGTCGGCGAGATGGTCGTCGACCAGTCCGCACGCCTGCATCAGGGCGTAGGCGGTGGTCGGGCCGACGAAGCGCAGACCCCGCTTCTTCAGGGCCTTGGACAGGGCCGTGGACTCGGCGGTCACCGCCGGGACGTCGGCGAGGGTCGCCGGCGCGGGCCGGGCGGCCGGGTCGGGGGCGTGGGACCAGATGAGGTCGTCCAGCTCGCCGGGCGCCCACTGCGCGAGCTCGCGCGCGTTGGCCAGCGTCGCGTCGATCTTGGCGCGGTTGCGGATGATGCCGGAGTCGGCGAGGAGCCGCTCCCGGTCGGCCTCCGTGAACGTGGCCACCGCCCGGATCTCGAAGCCGGCGAAGGCGGACCGGAAGCCGGGCCGGCGGCGCAGGATCGTGATCCACGACAGGCCCGACTGGAAGGCCTCCAGGCTGAGCCGTTCGTAGAGGGCGTCGTCGCCGTGGACCGGACGGCCCCACTCCTCGTCGTGGTACGCCACGTACTCCGCGGCGGACAGGGCCCAGGGGCAGCGCAGGGCGCCGTCGGGCCCGGTGACGGCGGCGCTCATCGCCGTTCCTCCTCGTCGGGCTTGTCCAGGCGCGGGCGGGCGGCGGCGCGGGCGCCGGCGAGTGCGGCCTCGAGGTCGGTGATGCGCGCGTCGCGCTCGGCCAGTTCGGCGCCGAGCCGGCTGAGGGCGTCGTCGACGTCGGCCATGCGGTAGCCGCGGACGGCGAGCGGGAAGCGCAGGCGCGCCACGTCCTCCCGGTCGAGGGGGCGGTCCGGGGGCAGCGGGTCGTGGAGGCGTTCGGGCGCCGCCTCCGGCAGCGGGCCGGTGCCCTCGCCGCCGCCCACCACGGCGAGGGTCACCGCGGCGACCACGACGGCGAGCGCGACGACCAGGAACAAGAACATAACCATCGCTGGGTCCCCACGGTCTGTGCCGGGCGCTCCGGGCGCCGGCACGCAAGAGTCGGTTCGGTTGTGTCGGTCGGGTTGTGCCGGCCGCTTGGTGTGACGGCCGCGTTGTGTGTCGGTCGACTGGTGTCGAGCAACGGGTCTGCCGGTCGGATCCGGGCGGGCGGTGCGCCCGCCCGGTGCCGAATGTGTCAGGGTCCGATCGTGCCATGCGAGTCCGACGGTTAGGGTCGCAGGCGGCCGCGGGACCGGGGCGGCCGGGCAGGACGGGCGGGACGGGCGGGACGGGCGACGGTCGTCGGCAACCGGCGACGGCCTGCATCGGCCGACGAACGACCGGCAAGGACCGGCGACGGCCGGCGTGGACGACGTGGACGACGAGGACGACGAGAGGTCACAGGGGATGCTCAGGCTGGGCAGGCGTGAATTCGGCGCACACGAGCCGGTGATCATGGCGATCGTGAACCGGACCCCCGACTCCTTCTACGACCGCGGGGCCACCTTCCGCGACGAGCCGGCCCTGGCGCGCGTGGAGCGGGCGGTGGCCGAGGGCGCCGCGATCATCGACGTCGGCGGGGTCAAGGCGGGCCCCGGGGACGAGGTGTCCGCCGAGGAGGAGGCCCGGCGCACCGTCGGGTTCGTGGCGGAGGTGCGCCGGCGCTTCCCGGACGTGGTCATCAGCGTCGACACCTGGCGGTCCGAGGTCGGCGAGGCGGTGTGCGACGCCGGGGCCGATCTGCTGAACGACGCGTGGGGCGGCGTGGACCCCGGGCTGGCGGAGGTCGCGGCGCGGTACGGCGCCGGCCTGGTGTGCACGCACGCGGGCGGCGCGGAGCCGCGGACCCGGCCCCACCGGGTGGCGTACGACGACGTCATGGCCGACATCCTGAGGGTGACCGTGGGGCTGGCCGAGCGGGCGGTGTCGCTGGGCGTACCCCGCGAGTCGGTGCTGATCGACCCCGGTCACGACTTCGGCAAGAACACGCGGCACAGCCTGGAGGCCACGCGGCGGCTGGACGAGATGGTGGCGACCGGCTGGCCGGTCCTGGTGTCGCTGTCCAACAAGGACTTCGTCGGGGAGACGCTCGACCGGCCGGTGAAGGAACGGCTGCTCGGCACACTGGCGACGACGGCCGTGTCGGCGTGGCTCGGGGCGCGGGTGTACCGGGTGCACGAGGTGGCCGAGACCCGGGAGGTGCTGGACATGGTCGCCACCATCGCGGGACACCGGGCCCCCGCGGTCTCCCGGCGCGGGCTGGCCTGAGGGCTGTCCCGTGATCCGCGGTGGATCAGCGTGCGGCGTCGGATGCGGATCGCAAGGCGGAGGGTCGTCCTCATACTGGGCGTGTTCGGGCGATCCGACAACGCGGCGAGGTGCCGTAGCTGTCGCCGTGCGCCCGCCGGGGACTGCGGAACCGCCCTTAGGGGGCACCTCCCGCGCCGGCCCCGCGGTGTCGCGGGGCCGGCGGGCAGCGGCCGACGCGCCCGCTACGGGCGGCCCGCCTCCTTCGACACCAGGGCCACGGCCTCGTCCACGTCGTCGGTCAGGTGGAACAGCGACAGGTCCGCCTGCGCGGCCTTGCCCTGGGCGATCGGCGTGCTCTCCAGCCAGTCGACCAGGCCGCCCCAGTAGGCGGTGCCGAAGAGGACGATCGGGAAGCGGGTGACCTTCCGGGTCTGCACGAGGGTGAGCGCCTCGAAGAGCTCGTCCAAAGTACCCAGGCCGCCCGGCAGCACCACGAACCCCTGCGCGTACTTCACGAACATCATCTTCCGCACGAAGAAGTAGCGGAAGTTGAGCCCGATGTCGACGTAGGGGTTCAGGCCCTGCTCGAAGGGGAGCTCGATGCCGAGGCCGACGGAGATGCCCCCCGCCTCGCAGGCGCCCTTGTTCGCCGCCTCCATCGCGCCCGGTCCGCCGCCCGTGATCACCGCGAAGCCGGCCTCCACCAGGCCACGGCCGAGCCGTACCCCGGCCTCGTACTCCGGAGAGTCCACGGGGGTCCGCGCGGACCCGAAGACGCTGATGGCGGGCGGCAGCTCGGCCAGGGTGCCGAAGCCCTCGACGAACTCCGACTGGATGCGCAGGACCCGCCAGGGGTCGGTGTGCACCCAGTCCGTGGGAGCGCGCTCGTCCAGCAGCCGCTGGTCCGTGGTGCTGGCCTGGACCTGGCCCCGCCGGCGCAGGACCGGTCCCAGGCGCTGCTCCTCCGGTGGCTGCGGCTTGCCCTCGGGGTTACCGGTCGCCATGTGCGCTCCCTCCGCTCGCGTCTCCCCTGATCACCGGTTCCCCGCTCGGCCGGAACCGTGCGCGGGAAGGCCCGGGTACCCGGGGAAGGTCTTTCCGCCCCAGCGTAGATCCAGGCGGGTTACGGACGGGGGACCTCGGCATGTCCAGCGCCACGTCACCGGCCCGCGCCGGGGGCGGGGAGCGGCCGGAGCGGCCGGCCGGTCAGCCGGTCAGCCGCCCGCGCCGGGGGCGGGGAGCGGCCGGCCGGTCAGCCGGTCAGCCGGTCAGCCAGTCCCGCAGGCGCTCCTCCCCCGCCAGGATCTTCGCCGTCTCCACCCGTTCGTCCCGCTTGTGCGCCAAGTGCGGGTTGCCCGGGCCGTAGTTGACCGCCGGAACGCCCAGCGCCGAGAAGCGGGACACGTCCGTCCAGCCGAACTTGGGCTGCGGGGTGCCGCCGACCGCCTCGATGAACGCCGCCGCGGCGGGGTGGCTCAGCCCCGGCAGCGCCGCGCCGCTGTGGTCGTCCACCACGAACTCCTCGACCCCGCAGTCCGCGAACACCTCACGGACGTGCGCGACGGCGTCCTCCGCCGTACGGTCCGGCGCGTAGCGGAAGTTGACGGTGACGACGCACTCGTCGGGGATGACGTTCCCGGCGACGCCACCCGAGACGCGGACGGCGTTGAGGCCCTCCCGGTACTCCAGGCCGTCGATGACCGGGTGCCGCGGCTCGTAGGCCGCCAGCCGCCGGAGGATCGGCGCGGCGGCGTGGATGGCGTTGGATCCCATCCAGCCCCGCGCCGAGTGGGCCCGCTCGCCCTTCGTCTTCAGCAGCACCCGCAGCGTGCCCTGGCAGCCGCCCTCCACCTGGCCGTCGGACGGCTCGAGCAGGACCGCGAAGTCGCCGTGGAGCCAGTCGGGACGGGCGTCGGCGATGTGCTTGAGGCCGTTGCGCTCCGCCTCGACCTCCTCGTTGTCGTAGAAGACGAAGGTCAGATCGCGGTTCGGGGCGGCGACGGTGGCGGCGATGCGCAACTGCACCGCCACGCCCGACTTCATGTCGCAGGTTCCGCAGCCCCACAGGACGCCGTCCTCGTCGAGGCGCGAGGGAACGTTGCCGGCGATCGGCACCGTGTCGATGTGGCCCGCGAGGATCACACGTTCGGCGCGCCCGAGCCGGGTCCGCGCCACGACGTTGTTGCCGAAGCGGTCGACCGTCAGGTGCGGCAGGGTGCGCAGCGCGGCCTCGATCGCGTCGGCGAGCGGCTTCTCGGTGCCGCTCTCCGAGGGGAGGTCGACGAGTTGCGCGGTGAGCCGCGCGGCGTCCAGGGTGAGATCAAGCGGGGTATCGGCCATGGCCCGACCCTAACCCCGCGAACACCGCGCAGGCCGGACCGGTTTGTCCACACCCGGCTCTGCCGCCCCGGCCGTCTCCAGTACCTTGTACGCGTGCCAGAGCCGTCCCCCACCTCCAAGCGTCGCGGCCGCCTGCTCCGGTTCGGGGCGGCCTTCGTGGTCCTGCTCGCACTCGCCGGGTATCTCACGGTCCAGTACCTCACGGGTGGCACGGGCGCGCCGGGCTGCAAGGTCGTCTCCGGCAAGGGCGACGGCGCGACGTACGAGTTCACGCCGGAGCAGGCGGTGAACGCCGCGACGATCGCCGCCGTGGGCACCGGGCGCGGGATGCCCGAGCGGGCCGTGACCATCGCGCTGGCGACCGCACTGCAGGAGTCGGCGCTGCGCAACATCCGGCACGGCGACCGGGACTCCCTGGGCCTGTTCCAGCAGCGGCCCTCGCAGGGCTGGGGCACGCCACGGGAGATCATGGACCCGACGTACTCGGCGGGCGAGTTCTACGAGCACCTGGGCAAGGTGCCGGGCTACACCCGGCTGCCGCTGACCGTGGCGGCGCAGCGCGTCCAGCGCAGCGGTTACCCGCAGGCGTACGCCAAGCACGAGCCGGACGCCACCCTGCTCGCCGCCGCGCTGACCGGCCGCGCCGCGGCCACGCTGACCTGCGAGGGACGGCCGGGCGCGACACGCACACCGGGCCCCGACGGGGTGCGGGCCGCGCTGGTGCGGGACTTCGGGCGGGACGTGGTGCAGCAGGCCGGCGCGGAGGTCGACCGGGACCACCGCGACGACACCCCTGCGGACACCGACACGGACACGGGCCCGGACGCGCCGGGCGCGGGGTCTGCGTCCGCCTCCGCCGCTGCCTCCGCCTCCGCGTCGCCCGTGGCCGCCCAGGAGCGGACGGTGACGCTCCCCGTGTCCGCCGGGTCCGGTGACGGGACGGCGCGCGGCGAGCGGGAGCGGGGCTGGCAGCTGGCGCACTGGGCGGTGGCCAACGCCTCTCGGCTGCACATCCAGCGGGTCTCGTTCGCGGGACGGGAGTGGACGGCCGGGATCACGGACAGCCGGTGGCGTGCCGCGGTACCGCGGGGCACCGCAGGGGCCGAGCGGGGCGCGGGGTCGGTCCGCATCGTCACCGGGCAGTAGTACGGATCCTCACCCGTCCCGGTGACGCGCGACGTCCCGGGCGCCGGATGCGGACAGGTTGTCGCGTCATCATTCCGGGGCGCCCGGGCCCTTGGGAGCACAGGGCCGTAAGGATTCGCCGGGTCGCCGCGCAGGACGCCGCCGCCCGGCTCCGCCCGCGGCCGGCGATCGCCGCATTGCCAATTCTTTACCTCGGCCCGCCGCAACCTTCGCGGACTTCGAGCGGTAGTCACTGCGTCCGAGCCTGGGTCGAGCGACCTCCGGGCGCGGCCGGATTTTCCAGTTCTCTCCCGTCGAAGGAGCATCATGTCCCTCCCCCTGACCCGCCGGATCGCCCGTGCCGCGCTACTCGTCGCTGCGGGAGCGGCCGCCGGCGTCGGTGCGGCCGGCTCCGCCAGCGCGGCCCCCGAGTTGCCCGCCGCCCCCGGCCTCGGCGCTCCGACCGCCCTGGACGGGGCGTACGTCGGCAACACCGCCGACGCCGCGGCGCGGGAGGTCACCGGGCTCGCGGGTGACACCGGCAGCAAGGCGGTCAAGCAGGCGGTGCCGGCCGCGGGCAAGACCGGCGGCAAGGTCGCGAAGAAGGCCGCGCCGGCCGCGCAGAGGACGGCGGGGACCGCCGCGGGCTCGGCCGGGCGCCTGCTCGGCGACACCGCCTCGGCGGCGACCAAGGGCGGGCTGCCGACGGACTCGGTCGCGAAGGGCGGACTGCCGAAGTCGTCCCTGCCGGTGGACGGGCTGGGGATCGGCTGAGCACCGCGTCGTGAACCGAGACGGGGTCCGGGGAGTTCCCCGGACCCCGTCGTTCTGTCCGGGGAACGTGCGGTCGGCGAGGCCGGCCGGTCACTCCCCGGCGCCGCGACCGGTACGCACCCGGACCGCCTCCGCGGTTCCGCCGCCCACGGCGGGCGGGCGGCAGGCCACGGCGGGCGGCGGGTGCTGCCGCCCGCCCGGGTCCTACGCCAGGCGTTCGACCGCGGCGCGCACCCGCTCGTCCGTCGCCGTCAGGGCCACGCGGACGAACCGCTCGCCCGCCGGCCCGTAGAAGTCGCCCGGCGCGACGAGGACGCCGCGCTCCGCCAGGTGGGCCACCGTCTCCCAGCAGGACTCGTCGCGGGTGGCCCACAGGTAGAGACTGGCCTCGCTGTGCTCGATGCGGAAACCGTGCCGCACCAGCGCCTCGCGCAGGACCGCACGCCGGGACGCGTACCGCTCCCGCTGCTCGCGCACGTGGGCGTCGTCCCCGAGCGCCGCCACGACCGCCGCCTGCGTCGGCGCGGACGTCATCATGCCGCCGTGCTTGCGGATCTCCAGCAGCGGACCCAGGACCGCCGGGTCGCCGGCCAGGAAGGCGGCGCGGTAGCCGGCGAGGTTGGAGCGCTTGGACAGCGAGTGCACGGCGACGATGCCCTCGTAGGAGCCGCCGTTGACGTCCGGGTGCAGGACGGAGACCGGGTCCGCCTCCCAGCCCAGCTCGATGTAGCACTCGTCGGAGAAGACCAGCACGCCGTGCTCGCGGGCCCAGGCCACGATCCGGGTGAGCTCCTCCTTCTCCAGCACCCTGCCCGTCGGGTTGGACGGGGAGTTCAGCCACAGCAGCCGCAGGCCCCGGGGGTCGAGCCGCGTCGGGTCGTCGTAGGCCTCGTGGCCGGCGCGGGCCAGGCGCGCGCCCACCTCGTACGTCGGGTAGGCCAGCCGGGGGAAGGCCACCCGGTCGCCGGGGCCGAGGCCGAGCTGGGTGGGGAGCCAGGCGACCAGTTCCTTGGAGCCGACGACGGGCAGGACGTGGCGGTGGGTCAGGCCGCGGGCGCCGAGGCGGCGCCCGGCCCAGCCGGTGATCGCGTCGCGCAGCTCGGGCGTGCCCCAGACGGTCGGGTAGCCGGGGGAGTCGGCCGCGGCGATCAGCGCCTTCTGGATCAGCTCGGGGACCGGGTCGACCGGGGTGCCGACGGACAGGTCGACGATGCCGTCGGGGTGCGCGGCGGCCGTCTTCTTGTAGGGCTCCAGCTTGTCCCAGGGGAAGGTGGGAAGCCGGTCGGAGACTGCGGACACGGGTCTGGCTCACTTTCTCGTACGCGTACGAGCCGTCCGTGCGGGGCTCGTACGGCAAACGCCTCGGTCCCGTGCGGCGACGATCGGGCGGATCGGGCCGTACGGGACCGAGGCGGCGCGTGATGCGGGCCGCTTACGGGTTACTCGCCCTGCGGCGGCAGCGCGGCGACCAGCGGGTGGTCGCGCTCGATCAGCCCCAGCTTGCTTGCGCCGCCGGGAGAGCCGAGGTCGTCGAAGAACTCGACATTGGCTTTGTAGTAGTCCTTCCACTCGTCCGGCACGTCGTCCTCGTAGAAGATCGCCTCCACCGGGCAGACCGGCTCACAGGCTCCGCAGTCGACGCATTCGTCCGGGTGGATGTACAAGGACCGCTGGCCCTCGTAGATGCAGTCGACCGGGCACTCCTCGATGCACGCCTTGTCCTTGACGTCGACACAAGGCTGCGCGATGACGTAGGTCACGCTGTCGTTCCTCCTCGATAGGGCGCCGGCGGGCCTCCTCAGGCTCCGCCGCCTGGCGCGCGGGAGCGCGGCGTCGTCGATGCCCGCCCCTAGTATCTCCGTTCCTGGGCATGATCCGAACAGGAGGGGTGAACCGACCTGTGGAAATATCGGCGACAGGGCGCCTCGAGGTCCCTATCACCACTGCTGACGTGGGCAAACGAGTCTCCGTACGGCGCTGGAGCGAACCTCGGACGCCGGGTGAGACGTTCACCGACACGGTCGGCGTTCTCACATCATGGAACAACGGTGTGCTGGTGATCACACGGAAGAGCGGCGAAACCGTCCGGATCGCGGAATCCTCGCTGGTCGCGGGCAAGGTCGTGCCGCCGGCACCGGCGCGGCGGCGCGGACCGGCCGCCCCCTACGCGGAACTGGCGCGTGTCGCCTCCCGGGCGTGGCGGCCGCTGGAGAGCGAACGGCTGGGCGAGTGGGAGCTGCGGGCCGCCGCCGGGTTCACGCGGCGGGCCAACTCGGTCCTCCCGGCCGGTGACCCGGGCCTGCCCCTGGACGAGGCGCTGGCCGCCGTCCGGCGCTGGTACGGCGAGCGCGGCCTGCCCGCCTACGTCCAGACGGCGACCGGCGCCGAGGGCACGCAGGAGGCGCTGTGCGAGGAGCTGGAGCGCCGGGGCTGGGTGCGTGAGGTGACGGCCGAGCTGTGGACCGGGGCGCTCGCTCCGCTGGCCGACCGCGCGGGAGGCGCCGGGGGAGCTGAGGACGCCGGGGTGGTCCTCTCCCGGGAGGCCGACGCGGCGTGGCTGGCGCGCTACCGGCGCAAGGGGGTCGGTGAGGCGGCGCTGAAGGTGCTCGGCGGCGGGCCGTCGGTGTGGTTCGCGACGGTCCCGGGGACGGCCGGGGGTGTGCCGGCTGCGATCGGACGGTGTGTCGTGGACGGGCGGTGGGCCGGCTTCGCCGCCGTCGAGGTGGACCCGGAGCAGCGGCGGCGGGGGCTGGCCACCGCGGTGATGGCGGCGCTCGCCCGGCAGGCCCTCGACGAGGGGGCGTCGGCGGCCTGGCTCCAGGTGGAGAACGACAACGCGGGCGCGCGGGCGCTGTACGCCGCACTGGGCTTCACGGCGCACCACGCGTACCACCACTACCGCGAGCCGGTACCGGGGCCGGGCGACGATCCCGGTACCGACCGGAACGCGAACCCGGCCGGCGAGCCCGGCACCGGCCCGGGCCGTGAGCCGGGTGCGGGGCCGGACGGTCCGCGCGGTCGGCACGGCTCGCACGGCGCGTCGTGAGGGGGCACGATCCTGGCATGCCCTCCCCCTGTCCCCCGCCGCCCGAACGCTCCGCCGAGCTGCGGCGCAGGTTCGCCGAAGAGGCCCGGGCCGAGCGGCCCGACCTGGCCGAGCTGTGCCTGCTGGTGGCCGCGGAGGCCGACGGGACGCTGGACGAGGACGGCATGGACGCCGCGCAGGTGGAGCTCGACCGGCTCGCGGGGCTGCTTCCCTACCGGCCGGGCGGGCCGCGTGCCTGGGCGGTGGCCCTGCGGGAGGTCCTCGGGGACCGGTGCGGGTTCCGCGGCTCGGGCGCCGACTACCGGCGCCTGGAGTCCTCGCTGCTGCACGAGGTGCTGCGCCGGCGACGCGGGCTGCCCATCGTGCTGTCGGTGGTGTGGATGGAGGTCGCGCGCAGGGCGGGGGCGCCGGTGTACGGAGTCGCGCTGCCGGGGCACTTCGTGGTGGGCCTCGGGACGGCGGGGGAACAGGTGCTCGCCGATCCGTTCGACGGGGGGCGGCTGCTGACCGGGGCCGACGCGGAGCTGCTGGTCGTGGGGGCGACGGGGGTGCCGCTGGACCCGTCGATGCTGGTGCCGGCGACACCGCTGGAGGTCGTCGCGCGCATCCTGAACAACATCCGGGCGTGGGCCGCGGCACGGCCGGAGCGCTCGGACGTGGCCCTGTGGGCGGTGGAGCTGTCGCTGCTGCTGCCGTCGCATCCGGCGCGGCTGCGCTACGAGCGGGCGCAGGTGCTGGTGCAGCGCGGGGACTTCCTCGGCGGGGCGGCGGAGCTGGATGCGTACGCGGAGGTGGTGGACGAGCCGGCGGCCGAGCGTCTGCGGGGACAGGCGCGAGCGGCGCGGGCGAGGCTCAACTGAGGAACGCGGGGCCGCCCGCGCGGGGCCCGTACGGCTTCTGTCGTACGGGCCCTTATCTCGTGCCCACCGGCCACGGGCAGCACTACCGCAGGCAGCACGACCGCAGGCAGCCGCGGGGCGGCCGCCGCGTGGAGGCCGCCGCGTGGAGGAGGCCGCCGGCGCCGGGGGCCCCGGCGCCCGGGGGTTGTCCGGCGGATCACGTCGGAGGAAACCGGCGGCACCCCGCAGCCCGGGTGAGCGGGATCCGGTGCGTGCGGCTGCACGGCGGAGGAGGGCGTCGACGCGGAGCGCCGGCGACGTACGACAACGCCGCGGACGGCCGGGCCGCAGCCCGCGTCTCCGGCATGATCCGCCGGACAGCCCTACAGCCAGCCCTTCTCGCGGGCCGTGCGCACGGCCTCCGCCCGGTTGCGGACGGCCAGTTTCTGGATGGCCGTGGACAGGTAGTTGCGGACCGTGCCCTGGGACAGGTGCAGCGCCGCGGCCAGTTCCGCGTTGGTGGAGCCGTCGGCCGCCGCCCGCAGCACCTCGCGTTCGCGGTCGGTCAGCGGGTTGGCGCCGTCCGCCAGGGCCGCCGCGGCGAGCGTGGGGTCGATCACCCGCTCCCCCGCCAGCACCTTCCGTACCGCCTCGGCCAGTTGGGCCGCCGGCGCGTCCTTCACCAGGAAGGCGTCCGCGCCGGCCTCCATGGCTCTGCGCAGGTACCCGGGGCGGCCGAAGGTGGTGAGGACCACCAGCTTCACTCCCGGCAGTTCGCGGTGGAGCAGACCGGCCGCCTCGATGCCCGTACAGCCCGGCATCTCGATGTCGAGCAGCGCCACGTCCACCTCGTGCGCGCGTGCCGCCGCAGGCACCTCGTCCCCGCGCGCCACCTGGGCGACGACCTCGATGTCGTCCTCCAGACCGAGGAGAGCGGCCAGCGCCTCGCGGACCATGGACTGGTCCTCGGCCAACAGGACCTTGATCGGGCGGCTGCTCATGCCGGGGATCCTACGTCCACCCGCGTGCCGGCCGGCACGCGGGCGACGAGCCGGAAGCCGCGCCCGGACCGGCCCGCCTCCAGCGTTCCGCCCGCTTTCTGCAGGCGTTCGGTCAGGCCGGTCAGACCGTTGCCGGGGCCCTGGCCCGTGCCGCCGGAGCCGTCGTCCTCCACGGAGAGTTCGAGCGTCGGCCCGTCCAGGGTCTGCCGCCGCACCACTTCGACGACGCAGCGCCGGGCGCCGCTGTGCCGTACGACGTTGGTGACCGCCTCGCGCAGCGCCCAGGCGAGGGCGGACTCGCTGTCCTCGGGGAGGCCGGCGAGGTCCGGCTCCGGGGGCAGCCGGGCGTCCACCCCGGCCGCCGTCAACGCCACCCGGACCCCCGCGAGTTCGACGTGGAGCCGGGGACGCCGGTAGCCGGTGACGGCCTCCCGGACGTCGACGAGGGCCTGGCGGCTGACCTGTTCGATGTCGGCGACCTGCTGGGCGGCCTTGTCGGGGTGGCCGGGCAGCATCCGGCCGGCCAGCTCGCTCTTCAGCGTGATCAGCGACAGCGAGTGGCCGAGCAGGTCGTGCAGGTCGCGGGCCAGCCGGAGCCGCTCCTCGTTCGCGGCGAGCTGGGCGACGGTGGCGCGGGCCTGGCGCAACTCGACGGTCGTGCGCACCAGCTGGCCGACGCCGGTCATCGCGAAGCCTATGAGGATCACCAGCAGGAGCAGGTTCCACGCCTCCTGCACCCCGACGCGGAGCCCGGCCAGCAGCATCAGGCCGCCGGTCGCGGGGACGGACCAGTAGGCCGCCCGCGGGGGAAGGGTCGCCCCGCAGGCGACGGAGACGTAGCAGAACAGGCCCAGCCAGGCCGGGCCGAGCGCGAGGCACAGCACGACGGCCAGCACGGCGAGGGCGGCGATGAGGCCGGCCACGTAGAACCGGGTGGACGGCCTGGCGATGTTCCGGAAGACCAGTCCCAGGTAGGCGGCGACGAAGGCCGCCAGCCCCAGCGAACCGGCCGCGGTGCCGGCCGGCGTGTGGTGGCCGGCGGCCAGGTCGTGCACGGGTGAGCTGAGGAAGACCAGCCAGACGCCGATCCAGACGAGCTTGCGCAGCAGCTCGCGCCGGTTGCGGGGTGGCTCACCCATGCGGAAGGCGTGGTCGTGCTCGCACGGCGGTTCCTCGGTCATGGCGCTCACGCCTTCAGCGTGTCCTTCCGGTACAGCCAGGCCGCGCCGCCGGCGAACAGGGCGAAGAAGGCGACGAGGACGGCGATGTCCCGCGCGTGCGGCGCCTGGCTCTGTTCGACGGCCTGCCCGAGAGCAGCGTACGCGTGCGTGGGCAGCCAGGTGGCGATGTCCTGGAGCCACTGGGGAAAGGTGGTCGCCGGCATCCACAGGCCGCCGAGCAGGGACAGGCCGAAGTAGACGATCATCGTGACCGGGCGGACGGCGTCCCCGGTGGCGAGATAGCCGATGGCGACGCCGAGTGCGGCGAAGACGAGGCTGCCGGCCCAGATGACACCGGTGAGGGCGAGCCACTGCCAGGCGTCCAGCCGTACCTGCTTCACGGCGGCGGCGACGACGAAGACCACGACGATGGACGGCAGGCTGACGACGGCGGCCCCGGCGGTCTTGGCGAGGACGTAGCCGCGCCCCGGCAGGCTGGTCAGCCGCAGTTGGCGCACCCAGCCGCTCTCGCGCTCCTTGGCGATCCGCTCGCTGTTGCCCATGAGCACGGCGGTCAGGGCGCCGAAGGAGGCCATGGAGACCATCATGTAGGTCGGGAGGGTCAGGCCGCTGCCGTCGACCTCCGTGACGCCGTCGGCGTTGCCGGCGATGATCAGGAACAGGATCGACGGGTAGAGCACGGAGAAGAACAGGAACTTGCGGTTGCGCAGCGCGCGGACGAGTTCGAGTCTGATCAGAGCGGTCATGACTGCTTGGCCTCCTCGGCCTCGGTGATGGCGACGAAGGCCTGCTCCAGCCCGAGGCCGGCGACTTCGAGGTTGCGGGGGCGGACGCCGAGCCCGTAGAGGGCGTGGACGGTCGCGTCGGCGTCGGCGGACTGGATGCGGACGGTCTGCCCGGAGACGTCGAGCGAGGTCAGGGACGGCAGGCCGCGCAGGGCGGCCTCGTCGATCGGGCCCTCCAGGTCGAAGCAGACGCGGCGGGCGCCGGCCCTCGCCTTGATCTCGGCGGCGGTGCCGTCGGCGAGCAGCCTGCCCCGGTGCAGCACCAGCACCCGGTCGGCGATGGCATCGGCCTCTTCCAGGTAGTGGGTGGCGAACAGCACCGTGCGCCCCTGGTCCGCCTGTTCGCGCATGGTGGCCCAGAAGGCCTGGCGGGCGGAGACGTCCATGCCGGTGGTCGGCTCGTCGAGGACGACGAGGTCGCTGTCGCCGGCGGTGGCCAGGGCGAAGCGGACGCGCTGGGCCTGGCCGCCGGAGAGCTTGTTGACCTTGCGGTCGGCGATCTGGGAGACACCGGCGCGGGCGAGCACGTCGGTGACCCGGTACCGCCGCGGGTGCAGGTCGCAGGCGAGGCGCACCAGTTCGGCGACCGTGACGTCCTCCATCAGCCCGCCGCTCTGCAGCATGGCGCCCACGCGGCCGGAGACGATCGCGTCGCGGGGCCCGGTGCCGAAGACGCGGACCGTGCCGCTGTCGGGCTGCCTCAGGCCGAGGAGGAGGTCGAGGGTGGTTGACTTGCCGGCGCCGTTGGGCCCCAGCAGGGCCACGGTCTGACCGGGGTGCAGGGCGAGCGTGAGCCCGTCCACGGCCCGTACGTCGCCGTAGCTCTTGGTCACCTGGTCGAACGCCACCGCCGTGGTCGCACCGGCGTTCCGGGCTGTCGTCGTCATGCCGTCCATCGTGGCCCGGGGACGCCGGGGCCCGGCAGTGCCGGCGGTCCCGACTGCCGGATGACAGATGTCATGCGGCTGGGGTGACGGCGCCGCCGCCGGGGGGAGGACGCCGACAGATCTCGACGCAGACAACCTGGTGCGCACGCGCCTGGCCCAACAGGGATCCGCCCAGCTCATCGCGCCTCCCGA
>NZ_JBSFNN010000099.1:0-22688 GCF_053587115.1 Streptomyces sp. NPDC003697 | reverse complement strand
CTCCCGGCGGGCGAGACCGGGCCCGGTGCGTCCGCCGCGCAGTTCGCCCGGGATGGTCCGGCGGAGCAGGTCGGAGGAAACCGTCGGCACCACGCACCTCGCGTCTCCGGCCTGATCCGAACGAACGACCCTAGCGCTCGGTCACCTTGCCGGCCGCCACCTCCAGGCGGCGCGTCACCCGGACCGCCTCCAGCATGCGGCGGTCGTGGGTGACCAGCAGCAGTGTGCCCTCGTAGGCGTCGAGGGCCGACTCGAGCTGCTCGATGGCGGGCAGGTCGAGGTGGTTGGTCGGTTCGTCCAGGACGAGGAGGTTCACGCCCCTGCCCTGGAGGAGGGCCAGCGCCGCACGGGTGCGCTCGCCCGGTGAGAGGGTCGCGGCCGGACGCAGGACGTGGGCGGACTTCAGGCCGAACTTGGCCAGCAGGGTGCGCACCTCCACCGGCTCGGTGTCCGGCACCGCGGCGCAGAACGCGTCGAGCAGCGTCTCGGGACCGTGGAAGAGCCCGCGCGCCTGGTCGACCTCGCCGACCAGGACGCCGGAGCCCAGGGCGGCGTGCCCGGCGGCCGGGGCGACCCGGCCGAGCAGCAGGGCCAGCAGCGTCGACTTGCCCGCGCCGTTGGCGCCGGTGACCGCCACCCGGTCCGCCCAGTCGATCTGCAGGGACACCGGGCCGAGCACGAAGTCCCCGCGCCGGACCTCCGCGTCCCGCAGCGTCGTGACGACCGTGCCGGAGCGCGGGGCCGCCGCGATCTCCATGCGCAGCTCCCACTCCTTGCGGGGCTCGTCGACGGCGTCGAGCCGCTCGATCATGCGCTGCGTCTGCCGGACCTTCGCGGCCTGCTTCTCACTCGCCTCGGTGCGGAACTTGCGGCCGATCTTGTCGTTGTCGCCGCCCGCCTTGCGCCGGGCGTTCTTCACTCCCTTGTCCATCCAGGCGCGCTGCGTCCGCGCGCGGTCCTGGAGCGCCGCCCGCCGGTCGGCGTACTCCTCGTAGTCGTCGCGGGCGTGCCGGCGGGCCACCTCCCGCTCCTCCAGGTAGGCCGCGTAGCCGCCGCCGTAGAGGTTCACCTGCTCCTGCGCGAGGTCGATCTCAAGGACGCGGTTGACCGTGCGGGTGAGGAACTCGCGGTCGTGGCTGACCACGACGGTCGCGGCGCGCAGCCCGGCCACGAACTGCTCCAGGCGCTCCAGGCCGTCGAGGTCCAGGTCGTTGGTCGGTTCGTCGAGCAGGAAGACGTCGTAGCGGGACAGCAGCAGGGAGGCGAGACCCGCGCGGGCCGCCTGGCCGCCGGACAGCGACGTCATCGGCTGGTCGAGGCCGACGGCCAGGCCGAGGGAGTCGGCGACCTGCTCCGCCCGCTCGTCGAGGTCGGCCCCGCCGAGCGCGAGCCACCGCTCCAGGGCGGCGGCATAGGCGTCGTCCGCGCCCGGCGCCCCGTCGACGAGCGCCTGCGTGGCCTCGTCCATCACCCGCTGGGCCTCGGCGACCCCGGTGCGGCGGGCGAGGAAGTGCCGCACCGTCTCCCCCGGCCGGCGCTCGGGCTCCTGGGGAAGGTGCCCGACGGTCGCGGTCAGCGGGGAGAGGGTGATCCCGCCCTGCTCGGGCACGGTCAGCCCGGCGAGCATCCTGAGCAGGGTGGACTTGCCCGCGCCGTTGGCGCCGACCAGCCCGATCACGTCCCCGGGGGCGACGACGAGGTCCAGTCCGGTGAACAGCGAGCGCTCGCCGTGGCCGGCGGCGAGGTCCTTGGCGACGAGGGTGGCAGTCATCAGGGGGCCGATCCTAACGGCCGCGCCGGACGGGGCACGGCGCACCACCGCCCTCACCTCCCGGGCCGGCGGGGTGCGGCGGCCGCCGGGCCCCGGGGAGCCGTCGGATCCCTCCGGTGCGCCGTGCGGCGGGAGCCGTTCCGCTACCTTCCCGGCATGGAGAGTGTGCGCGGCGACGTCGTCGTGGTGGGCGGCGGCGTCATCGGACTGACGACGGCCGTCGTACTGGCCGAACGCGGGAGCCGGGTGCGGGTGTGGACGCGGGAAACGGCCGGGCGGACCACCTCCGCGGTCGCCGGGGGCCTGTGGTGGCCGTACCGGATCGAGCCGGAACCGCTCGTCGGGGAGTGGGCCCTCACGTCCCTCGCCGTGTACGGGGAGCTGGCGGCGCGGCCCGGGGAGACGGGCGTCCGTGTGGTCGAGGGCGTGCTCGGCGAGACCCGGCTGGACGCGCTCGGCCCGTGGGCCGCCGGTGTACCGGGGCTGCGCGCGGCGCGCTCCGGTGAGTACCCGGGAACGGGGCTGTGGGCGCGGCTGCCGCTGATCGACATGGCTGCGCATCTGCCCTGGCTCGTCCGGCGGTTGCTGCGGGCCGGCGGGACGATCGAGGAGCACACGGTGACGGACCTCGCCGGCGTCGACGCGCCCGCGGTGGTCAACTGCACCGGTCTCGGCGCCCGTGAGCTGGTGCCGGACACGACGGTGCGCCCGGTGCGCGGTCAGCTCGTCGTCGTGGAGAACCCGGGCATCACGACGTGGCTGACGTCCGTCGACCGCGCCGCGGCATCCTCGACCTACTTCTTCCCGCAGCCCGGTGGGCTCGTCCTCGGTGGTACGGCGGAGGAGGACGCCTGGTCGCTCGCGCCGGATCCGGCGGTGGCCGAGCGGATCGTGGCGCGGTGCGCCGCCTTCCGGCCGGAGATCGCCGGGGCGCGGGTGCTGGAACACCGGGTGGGACTGCGCCCGGCGCGGCACGCGGTGCGGCTGGAGCGCGAGGCCCTGCCGGACGGGCGGGTGCTGGTGCACAACTACGGGCACGGCGGGGCCGGGGTCACGGTGGCGTGGGGGTGCGCCCGGGCGGCGGCGGGGCTCGTGGGCCCGGCCGCCGTCGGCCTCGGGGGACATCGGTACAGCGGTTAACGCTAACAGGACATCGCAATTGGTGATCGAGCCGCCCGTGACAGGCAGCGATCAGGTACAGGCGCGGTGACTTGACCGTGATGTGAGACTTGCAGCATGGACATGGGGCGTGAGTCGCGGTGGGAAAAGGACGCAATGACGGTGGAGATCGGTTTCGCCCTGGTGACCGCCGCCGCGCTGGCTGGGGTGATCTTTGCCGTCGCCTGGACTTTCGGCCTGGCCCTTGACCTCTCTGGTTCGGCAGAGAAAGGCATGTTGGTAGGCGGCGCGCTGTTCGGCGCGGTGGCCGGAGTGTGGCGTCTGGTACGGGTGCTGCTTCGATTCGACGATCAGCGCCGCATGGGCCGCTGACTACGGGCCTTCCTCTTGCTCGACGGCCAGCCACTCGGCGAGCTGGCCCTGGTCCTCCTCGGTGCACTCACGGAAGCCGAACGTGCCCCGGATCTCCATCCGGTGCCGCTTGATCGCCCGCCCCGACCAGTCGTACGCGGCCCACTCTTCCGCCGCTACGCTCACCTGCTGGGCGACGTACGACACCGCCGACACCGGGATCTCCCCGGCGTCCTCCGGGGGTCGTCCGGCTCGCACTCCTGCCGCAGCCCGGGCTCCTTCCGGTCGTCATGACGGTACAGCTTCCTGCTGCCCGAGATGCCTGGAGGGCTGCGACCGCTGCGCGACCCAAACCAGGCCGAGGCGTGAGCGTCACTGAACTGACCAGGTTCAGGGCGAACATGGTGCTGGCCTGCTGGGTAGGAAGGGATCAGGGCCGTCACCGTCATGGTGGCGGTCTACTGCAGAACTGGGCGGTTCTTCGTCCAACACGAGCCCCGTTCGGTTCGAGCCGCGCGCTCAAGCCCTACTTGACGTAATCCTGGCGTGGTTCGTCATTGCAGATGCCCGGTTTGACCGTACCAGCGCAGGCCCAGGCGGATTTTCCGTTACGTGGCACGCCTATGCCGAGTTCGAAGTATTGGATGGCGCGCGCCGGGACGCCTTCGGCCTTGAAGGGCTTGCCCTTGTCGAGAATCTCCAGTGGAGCGCCGGGTGCAGCTTCGCCAGCGACGCGGTAGGCAGCCTTGAGCTTGAACGTGCAGGTCTCGTTCTTGGTGATCGCATCGATCTTAAGATTGGTCCCTGTCTGGTTCTGGCCGAGGGCGATCGAGGCCCCCTGAAAGTACGGCTTGCCCTGTCGGCCACCCTCCTCGTCCTCGACCACCAAGACCTTGCTGCGTCCGGAGAGGTCCAATGCGAGATTCCTCATGGGGGACTCCCCTGCCGGGGGGTACCGCACGACCACCGCGGTATCGGCGGGGACACAGTTGACATCGTCGGCGGTGATGCTGTCGATGTTGACGGGGGCGGTCTTCCGGCTCTCCAGGCCCAACCGGAAAGAGGTTGCAGTCCCAGCGGCCGTGAAGTTCTTGGGTGTCTGCACCATCGTTGGCTGGTCGGTCAGCAGTCGACCGCCCAAAGGTTTCAACAACTCCCACACCCTCTTAGGGGCTTCGCGAAAGTCGTTGGGGTTGATCGCGATCGCGGTCAGAGCCTGCTGTGTCTCGGCAGAGAGCGGTTTGTCAAGGATGATGTACCACGTGTCCGGGAAACTGTCAGGGTCGTACTCCTCGAAAGTCTCCTGGGCCACCGTGATGTCGATCGGCGGTCGTGCACCGTCCACTGCCCGCTGAGCCGAGTCTTCGTGACGGGCGGTATCGACCGATCCCACGTTGTCGAGCTCGTGGGCTAACCACCACCCTCCGGTGCTGCCCACCAGGGCAGCAGCCAAAGTCAAGGCAATGAACCTGACGCGCCTGCCTCCACGGTGTGTAGCCCCGTCCGGAGCGAGCACGCTGGTCACGTCATCCAGGAGGCGCCCGGTTGTGGAAGTGGCTGGGCCCGGCACGTGCGGTGGAAGGGTAGGGGGAGCCGGCAGCGGCTGAGCGGTCGGCGGGGAGACAGGCCCTGCAGCGGCGCCGGGACGAGGGCCGTTCGGAGGCGACGGCGGAACCGGAGGCGGCCCTGGTACCGGCCCTGGTCCGGGGCCAGCCGGCACGTTCGGCGGCGTGGTGGTCATGTGTTTCCCCCAGGGAGCAGCTACCGTGTGTGGGCTTTGATCGTGCCGCAGACACAGCCACGACGGCACTGGCTTGACGCGTTTGTGACTGTGGCAAGTCCTAGTTGGTGCCATGGCCAGTCTGAGGTCTGGCGCGCTGTCGGCCTGCCCGACAGTCGTGTGCACCCGACCGTGAGACCTACCACGGCTACGCACTCGCGCCGCGAAGAGGCCGGTCACACCAGCCGCTCGCAGACGCGTCGCGGACCAGGTCAAGCAGGCCACCTCGTTCCTCGACTGGCTCGTCGACCGGGGCCACACCCTCGCCACCTGCGGCCAAACCGGCATCGACGCATGGCACGCCGAACACAACCACCACGCTGGCAACACCATCCGGAACTTCCTGCTGTGGTGTTCGGCCAGCAAGCTCACCCGGCCCTTCCGGCTGCCTCCGATGCAGATCAGCCGGGTGGCACGATGCCGCAGGCCGAGCGCCTGGAGCTGATCGGCCGCCTTCTCACCGACCCGAGCCTGCCCTCTGCGGGTCCGGGTTGCTGGGAGCATCGTCCTGCTTTACGCCCAACCGCCCAGCCGCGTCGTCCGCCTCACTCTGGACGACATCACCCGCACCGACCAGCAGACCCACCTCCGGCTTGGCGAGCCGCCGTCCCCCGTTCCCGAACCGCTCGCGGAACTCCTGTTCCGCTGGATCGACAGCCGGGACAACATGAACACCGCGACTAACCACGCATGCCGCTGGCTGTTCCCGGGCCGCCGAGCCGGGCAACCGATCCACCCCGACGTTCTGGCAGCGCTCCTCAACGACATCGGCATCCCCGCCACCGCCGGTCGCACCGCCGCGATGCGGCAGCACGTGCTGGAGATGCCCGCCCCGGTCGTCGCGGAGGCTTTGAGCTGTCACCGGGTCACCGCGGCCAAGCTGGCCTCCGAAGCCGGAGGCACCTGGAGCCGATACGCCTCTGGGGACCACTGGCGGTCACCACCAGGCTGGACCCCTCGGAGAGCTGGTGACAATTGAATACCCGAGCCCACCAGTACCGAGTCGAAGTTGGGTGCTATTTGCTGTCGGAGCCGCAGTCTTTCAGCGGCTTGGGTGCGGGGATATCGCTGAAGACTGAACCGGGTCGTGCCGAGGCCATCGCTGGGGGGCCACTGCTCCCGAAGAGGAGCTTCCAGGTGTCCATAACGCGATGTTGCGTGAGTGATCGGGTAGTGATGGCAGGGGCGAGGTTCATGGCCTTCAGTGGTTTGTATCGGTCGCGCCCCCATCTTTGGCCGCGCACGTCCACGAACGAGAATCCGGCGATGGCGAAGTACTGCTTTCGTCCAATCACGCTATTCGGGATGGTGACGAGGCTGCACGGCGGTACGTCGCTGAGGTCGAGCAAATCCTTCTCCCCGCGGTACAGGCCTTCCTGTACCTCGAGATCATTTCCCGAAGCAACACCGATGGTGACCTGGGAGATGGGGTCGAGCGACCGGTTCGCGAAGTAGCCCGTGGTTTGGCCATCCTTGCCGATCTGCGTCCAACTGGAGACGAGAGCGGCCTGAGACTGGAGCTCCTTCTCCGAGTCTTCCGCCGACTGGGCAAGTTGGTCTTTGGAGGTCTGCACCTGGTAGAAGCTCGTCCAAGCTGTGGCAATCAAGCCAATTGCCGCCACAAACGACGCGATCATCGTTGCGATCAGCGTCCAGTCTCGCTTCCCGGGGGCTGACGGGGCACGCGCTCCGGTGGCGGGCTGAGGTGGGCTTCCTCCAGGCTGGCCCGTCTCAGGGATTGCTGGAGGCTGGGCTGTGGTTTCGCCGCTGGGTGTCGGCCCCGGAACGGCAGGCGGCTGGTGCGGCGTGGGATCGCTCGTTCCGGGCTGACTGGTAGATGTGGTAGCCCCTTGCCCCTGACTCACTCTCATCTCCGATACTCACAGTCGCTCGGCAGGGCGGATCCTTGCAGACATCCGAGGCGCCAGCAGGAACCTCCACGGAATCTTCAACACTGGCTTTTCCGGCGGGTTTTACTGCGAGACGCCTCCCGGGGGTCACCGCACCTGGAGCCGATACGCCTCCGGCGACCACACACGGTCACCAATAGGGTGGGTTCCGCGAGGAACTGGCGACAGTCGAATAGGCGAACCCAGCAGTACGGAGGCCGGCCGTGTCCCCGCGTGACGGCTGAATGGCGATCGTGTGAACCAGGTGGCCATGGACATGCCCAGGGCGCGCGGGACTCAATAGGCTCCGTCAGACCCCGTCCATGACGACTTGGAGCTCACGTGCACCGCAGAATCACCGTTCCGGGCGCACTCGCGGCGGCCACCCTGTTGCTGGCGATCCCGGCATCGGCCGCGAGCCAGCCCCCCGGAGCGCCGGGCATCGGCGACCCCTACTACCCGGACTACGGCAACGGCGGCTACGACGTCTCCCACTACGACCTCCGGCTGACGTACCGGCCCTTGACGGACGAACTGGAGGGCACGGCGACGATCCAGGCGCGGACGACGCAGGACCTGTCGCGGTTCGACCTGGACTTCCTGCTGGACGTCGGCGAGGTCCGCGTCAACGGCGTCAGGGCCGCCTTCGCCGCCTCCGGGCAGCACGAGCTGGAGATCACGCCGAGGACCCCGCTGGCCAAGGGCACCCCGATCACGGTGGTCGTCCGCTACCGCGGGGTGCCGTCGACGAAGAGCGCCTACGGCTTCACGACCTGGCACCGCACCCCGGACGGCGCCGTCGCCGCGGACGAGCCCGAGTCGGCCTGGTGGTGGTTCCCGAGCAACGACCACCCGAGCGACAAGGCCACCTACGACGTGTCGGTGGCGGTGCCGGACGGTACCCAGGCCGTCTCCAACGGCACCCTGCAGTCGACGAGCTCGAAGCTCGGCTGGACGCGCTACAACTGGCGGCAGGACAAGCCGCAGGCCACCTACCTGGCCACGCTCGCGCTCGGCCGGTTCGACATCACGACGAGCACGTCCGAGGGCGGTGTGCCGGTCCTCAACGCCTACAGCCGGGACCTGGGCGCCAACGAGGGGGCGGCCCGCGCGAGCGTGGAGCGCACCGGGGAGATCGTCGACTGGCTGAGCGGCTACTTCGGGCCGTATCCGTTCTCGTCGGCCGGCGGTTACGTGCCCAACACGACCACCGGGTACGCGCTGGAGACCCAGACCCGCGTCTACTACAGCCCCAAGCAGTTCGCGAACGGCTCCAACACCTCGGTGGTCGTGCACGAGCTGGCGCACCAGTGGTACGGCGACGACGTGTCGCTCAAGGGCTGGAAGGACATCTGGATCAACGAGGGCTTCGCCCGCTACGCGCAGTGGCTGTGGTCGGAGCACGAGGGCGAGGGCACGGCCCAGGAGCTGGCGGACTACGTGTACGCCTCGCACCCGGCGGACGACGCCTTCTGGACGGTGCGGCCGGGCGACCCGGGCCCGGACAACCAGTTCGACACCGCCGTCTACGACCGTGGCGCCCTGGCCCTGCAGGCGCTGCGCAACGAGATCGGCGACGACGCCTTCTTCGCCGTGCTGAAGGGCTGGCCGAAGGAGCACGCCTACGGCAACGCCTCGGTCGCGGACTTCGAGAAGTACGCCGAGCGGGTCTCCGGCAGGCCGCTGGCCGCGCTCTTCGACACCTGGCTGTTCCAGCCCGCCAAGCCCGCGGCGGCCGCGGCGGCCGGCACCTCGGGCGCGAGGGCGGCGATCGCGCCGGTCCGGCCGGCGTCCTTCGCCAAGATCGAGGCGACGAACGACGTGCACGCGCGCTGAGCGGGGCCGGGTGGTCCGGGGCCCGCGCCGCCCCCGGACCACCCGGCGCCGCCCGGGCGGGCCCCCGGATGCCGGCCACCCGCCACCGGCCACCGGCCGAGCCGGAACAGAGTGTGGTCGGCCGCGCTACCGGCCGAGCCGGGACAGTTCCTGGTCGGCCGCCCGCGCGACCCGGCGGCGGACGCCGAACCAGCCGGCCACCAGCAGGGCGGCGATCAGCGGCAGCAGCAGCAGGGTCTTGCGGCCGACGTCGGGGTCGTCGGCCATCATGCCGAGGCAGGCCAGCAGAAAGGCGATCGTGGCGACCTCCGTGACCGGGCTGCCGGGCAGCCGGAAGTGCGGCCGGCTGACCAGGCCCGCCCTGGCCCGGCGGACGAACACCAGGTGGCAGGCCATGATGATCACCCAGGTGCTGACGATGCCGAGGGAGGCGACGTTCAGCACGATCTCGAAGGCCTTGCTCGGCACGAGGTAGTTCAGGCCGACGCCCAGCACGCAGACCGCGCAGGTCAGCAGGATGCCGCCGTAGGGCACCTGGCTGCGGCTCATCACCCGGGTGAACTTCGGCGCGGAGCCGGCCACGGCCATGGAGCGCAGGATGCGGCCGGTGGAGTACAGGCCGGAGTTCAGCGACGACATGGCGGCGGTCAGGACCACCAGGTTCATGACGTCGCCGGCCGCCGGGACGCCGATCCGGGAGAGCACCGTGACGAAGGGGCTCTCGTCGCCCGAGTAGACCGAGCCGGGCAGCAACAAGGCCAGCAGCACGACCGAGCCGCAGTAGAACAGACCCACCCGCCACATGATCGAGTTCACCGCGCGCGGGACGACCTTCTCCGGCTGGGCGGTCTCGCCCGCGGCGACGCCGACCAGCTCCAGCGCGGCGTAGGCGAAGATCACGCCCTGCATGACGAGCACGACGGGCATCACACCGTGCGGGAAGACGCCCCCGCTGTCGGCGATGACGCCCAGGCCCGGGCTCCGGCCTCCGACGTCGGCGTGCGTGGCCAGCAGGAAGACACCGATCAGCATGAAGCCGACCAGGGTGGCCACCTTGACGATCGCGAACCAGAACTCCATCTCGCCGAAGACCTTCACCGAGATCAGGTTCACGGTGAGGACCACGGCGAGCGCGACCAGCGCCAGCAGCCACTGCGGCACGGGCGTGAAGAGGCTCCAGTAGTGGGTGTAGAGCGCGATCGCGGTGATGTCGGCGATGCCGGTGGTCGACCAGTTCAGGAAGTACATCCAGCCGGCGACGTAGGCGCCCTTCTCCCCCAGGAACTCGCGCGCGTAGGACACGAACGACCCGGACGAGGGCCGGTACAGCACCAGCTCGCCGAGGGCGCGGACGACGAAGAACGCGAAGACGCCGCAGACGAGGTAGGCCAGGGCGAGCGCCGGTCCGGCGCTGTGCAGGCGGCCGCCTGCGCCGAGGAAGAGGCCCGTTCCGATCGCGCCCCCGATGGCGATCATGTTGACGTGGCGGTGCTTGAGGTCCTTGCTGTAACCGGCGTCGCCCGCGTCGGCGGGCGTCCCGGTCGCCTGGGGGTGGTCGGCGACCGGTGCCGTGTGCGCGGAGTCCTTGCTCACGGGTGGTTCCACTTCCTGGTCTTCCGGGCCGAGTGGGCCCGGCGGTCCGTACGTGCCTCGGCCCGCACCACCCTTGACGCGGTACAGACCAGACCGACAGCTTCCCAGCGAGAGCGCCGCTCACGCGATGGCCGATGTCACACAGCGGGACTTCTCACACAGTCTTCGCGGAACGGACACACGAGCACCCTCGGCACACCGGACGTCGCACGTCACCGCGGTACCGGGTGTCACACTGATGGTGAGACAGCGATACTGCTGCACATGACGACCGACACCGGGGAGCCGGCCCTCACGATCGACGAGCTCGCCCGGCGGGCCGGCGTCACGGTGCGCACGGTCCGCTTCTACGGCACCCGCGGCCTGCTGCCGCCCCCGGTGATCGGTCCGCGCCGGGTCGGCCACTACGGCCGGGAGCACCTCGCCCGCCTGGCACTGATCGAGGAGATGCAGCGGCAGGGCATGACGCTCGCCGCCATCGAGCGCCACCTCGGGCAGCTGCCGCCGGACCTCACGCCGCACGACCTGGCCATCCAGCGTGCGGTCGTCGCGTCCTGGGCGCCGGAAACGGTGGAGACGGTGTCCCGACGGGAACTGGAGCGGCGCGCGGACCGGCCCCTCGGCGAGGAGGACCTGCGGCGCCTGGCCGCGATGGACGTGATCGAGCGGGACGGCGAGTCCTTCCGCGTGGACTCCGGTCTGCTCCGGCTCGGCGTGCGGCTCCTGGACGTGCCGCTGGCCCACGAGACCATCCTGGCGGCCCGCACCGTGCTGGTGGAGCACGCGCGGGCGGCGGCGCAGGAGCTGTCACGGCTGCTGCGCGAGGCGGTGGCCGAGCGCGGCTCGCAGGAGGTGAGGTCCCTGTCCGCCCATATGCACCCCCTGGTCGTGCAGGCGCTGCTGACCACCTTCCAGCGGTCGCTGAAGGAGGAGCTGCGCGGGTGGGTGGACGGCGCACGGCAGGACGACCCCCGGGGAGAGGACCCCGGGGGTGCGTCCGCCGGCTGAGGGGCGCGTCAGCGCGCGTCGGTGAAGGTCTCCCCCTTCTCCGCCATCTCCACCAGCAGGGCGGGCGGGTCGAACCGCTCGCCGTAGCGCCCGGCCAGCTCCCGAGCGCGGGCGACGAAGGCGGGCAGCCCGGTGCCGGCCCCGGCGCCGCCGCCGTCCCCGGGGACGCCCTGGTAGCCGTTGATGTACTGCAGCACGCCGCCGGTCCAGCCGGGGAAGCCGATGCCGAAGAGGGAGCCGATGTTGGCGTCGGCGACGGAGGTCAGGACGCCCTCCTCCAGCAGCCGGACGGTGTCGAGGGCCTCAGCGAAGAGCATGCGTTCCTGCATGTCCCGGAACGGGATCCGGTGCCCGGGCCGGGTGAAGTGCTCCCGCAGCCCCGGCCACAGGCCGGCCCGCTTGCCGTCGGCGTAGTCGTAGAAGCCGGCGCCGCCGCTGCGGCCGGTGCGGCCGAACTCGTCCACCATGCGGTCGACGACGGCGTCGGCGGGGTGCGCCCGCCAGGTGCCGCCGGCCTCCTCCACGGCCCGCTTGGACTCCTCGCGGATCCGGCGCGGCAGGGTGAGCGTCAGCTCGTCCATCAGGGACAGCACCTTGGCCGGGTAGCCCGCCTGCGCGGCCGCCTGCTCGACGGAGGCCGGCTCGATGCCCTCGCCGACCATGGCCACGCCCTCGTTGATGAAGTGACCGATCACGCGCGAGGTGAAGAAGCCGCGCGAGTCGTTGACGACGATCGGGGTCTTCCCGATCTGCCGGACCAGGTCGAAGGCGCGGGCCAGCGCCTCCTCGCCGGTGCGGCCGCCCTTGATGATCTCCACGAGGGGCATCTTGTCGACCGGTGAGAAGAAGTGCAGGCCGATGAAGTCGCTCTGGCGCTCCACGCCCTCGGCGAGCACGGTGATGGGCAGGGTGGAGGTGTTGGAGCACAGCAGCGCGTCGGGGGCGACGACGTTCTGGATCTCCTGGAACACCTTGTGCTTGAGGGAGGTGTCCTCGAACACGGCCTCGATCACCGCGTCGCAGCCGGCGAGGTCCTGCACGTCGGCGGTGGGGTGGATGCGGGCCAGCAGCGCGTCGGCCTTCTCCCGGCTGGTACGGCCCCGGGAGACGGCCTTGGCGCACAGTTGCTCGGAGTACCCCTTGCCCTTGACGGCGGCCTCCAGCGACACGTCCTTCAGGACGACGTCGATGCCGGCGCGGGCGCACGAGTAGGCGATGCCCGCGCCCATCATGCCGGCGCCGAGGACGGCGACCAGGCGGACCCGGCGGGGCTCGACGCCCTGGGGCCGGTTGGCGCCGGAGTTGACGGCCTGCAGGTCGAAGAAGAAGGCCTGGATCATGTTCTTCGAGGTCTGGCCCGCGGCCAGTTCCACGAAGTAGCGGGCCTCGATGACCTGCGCGGTCTCGAAGTCGACCTGGGCGCCCTCGACGGCGGCCGCGAGGATGCCGCGCGGGGCCGGGTAGGGGGCTCCGCCGGTCTGCTTGCGCAGGTTGGCCGGGAAGGCGGGCAGGTTGGCCGCGAACTTGGGGTTGGCCGGGGTGCCGCCGGGGATGCGGTAGCCGGGCCGGTCCCAGGGCTGCTGGGACTCGGGGTGGGCGTCGATGAAGGCGCGGGCCTTGGCGAGCATCTCCTCGCGGCTGTCGGCCACCTCGTCGACGAGGCCGTTGTCGAGGGCACGCCGCGGGCTGTACTGGGTGCCCTGGAGCAGCACCTTCAGCAGGGCGTCGGTGATGCCGAGCAGGCGCACGGTGCGCACGACGCCACCGCCGCCGGGCAGCAGGCCGAGGGTGACCTCGGGGCAGCCGATCTTCGAGCCGGGCGCGTCGAGGGCGACCCGGTGGTGGCAGGCGAGGGCGATCTCGTAGCCGCCGCCGAGGGCGGCGCCGTTGAGCGCGGCGACGACCGGCTTGCCCAGGGTCTCGATGCGGCGCAGGTCCCGCTTGACGGCCAGGCCGCCTTCGAAGAGCTCCTGCGCGGTGTCGGGCGTGACCCGGATGAGGTCGCGCAGGTCGCCGCCGGCGAAGAAGGTCTTCTTGGCCGAGGTGACGATGACGCCGCGGATGGACTCCTTCTCGGCCTCCAGCCGGTCGGCGACCTGGGCGAGCGAGGCCCGGAACGCCTGGTTCATGGTGTTCGCGGACTGGTGGGGGTCGTCGAGGACGAGGGTGACGACGCCGGTGTCGTCCTGTTCCCAGCGGATGGTGGTGCTGTCGGTCATGTGAGGTCTCCGTTGAGGTCTGCTGGTGCCGCTGATTCCGCCGGGGTCAGACGCGTTCGACGATCGTCGCGACGCCCATGCCGCCGCCCACGCACAGGGTGGCGAGGCCGTACCGCTTGTCCTGCCGCTCCAGCTCGTCGACGAGGGTGCCGAGGATCATGGCGCCGGTGGCGCCGAGCGGGTGGCCCAGCGCGATGGCGCCGCCGTTGACGTTGACCTTGTCCAGGGACAGGCCCATGTCCTTCACGAACCGCAGCACGACCGCCGCGAAGGCCTCGTTGATCTCCACGAGGTCGATGTCGTCGATGGTGAGCCCGGCCTTCGCGAGGGCCTTGCGGGTGGCGGGCGCGGGCCCGGTGAGCATGATGGTCGGCTCGGAGCCGGAGACGGCGGCGGAGACGATGCGGGCTCGCGGCCGCAGGCCGTAGCGCTCGCCGACCTCCCGGGAGCCGATGGCGACGAGGGAGGCGCCGTCGACGATGCCGGAGGAGTTGCCCGCGTGGTGGACGTGGTCGATCTTCTCGACCCAGTGGTACTTCTGCAGGGCGACCGCGTCGAAGCCGCCGAGGTCGCCGATGTCGGCGAACGACGGCTTCAGCTTCGCCAGCGAGTCCGCGGTGGTGCCGGGGCGCATGTGCTCGTCGTGGTCGAGGACGACGAGCCCGTTGCGGTCCCTGACGGGGACCACGGAGCGCTCGAAGCGGCCCTCCTTCCACGCGGTGGCCGCGCGCTCCTGCGACAGCGCGGCGTACTCGTCCACGTCCCGGCGGCTGAAGCCCCCGAGGGTGGCGATGAGGTCGGCGCCGATGCCCTGCGGCACGAAGTCCACGGCCAGATTGGTCATCGGGTCGTTGAACCAGGCGCCGCCGTCGGAGGCCATCGGCACGCGGGACATCGACTCGACGCCGCCCGCGAGGACGAGGTCCTCCCAGCCGGAGCGGATCTTCGCGGCGGCGAGGTTGACGGCCTCCAGACCCGAGGCACAGAAGCGGTTCTCCTGCACGCCCGCCACCGTGTCCGGCAGTCCGGCGGCGATGGCGGCGATGCGGGCGATGTCGGAGCCCTGGTCGCCGACCGGGCCGACGACGCCGAGCACGATGTCGTCGACGGCGGCCGGGTCCAGGCCGGGGAAGCGGCCGCGGATCTCGTGGATGAGACCGACGACCAGGTCGATGGGTTTCGTGCCGTGCAGGGCGCCGCCGGCCTTGCCGCGCCCGCGCGGGGTGCGGATCGCGTCGTAGACGTACGCTTCGGTGCTCACTGACAAGCCTTTCACTCGGGTGTTCGGGGCGGTGGGGTCTTCGGGGGCGGGTGGGACGGTCTCCTCAGTGCGTTCCGTGTCCGTGCTCGGCGTCGGCCGCCCGGTCCTCCAGCAGGCGCGGTACGTCCCAGTCCCGGGCCACGGCGGCGGTGCCCGTGCCCGGACGGGCCGGGCCGGTGCGCACGGCGGCGGGGGTCGCGGAGAACCGGGGCGCGGGCGCGGGCTGGACGATGCCGGTGTGCTCGGTGAAGGTGCCGCGGGCGGCGAGGTGCGGGTGGCGCGGGGCTTCGCGCAGGGACAGCACGGGGGCCACGCAGGCGTCGGAGTCCTCGAAGACGGCGGTCCACTCCTCCCGGGTGCGGGTCTTGAAGCGGGCGGCGACCGCCTGGCGCAGTTCCGGCCAGCGGGCCGGGTCCGCATGGGCCGCGTGGACCTGCTCGCCGAGGCCGAGCAGGTCGACGAAGGCCTGGTAGAACCGCGGTTCCAGGGCGCCGACCGCCATGTGGCCGCCGTCGGCCGTCTCGTAGGTGCCGTAGTACGGGCAGCCGCCGTCGAGGAGGTTGACCCCGCGGCGGTCCTGCCAGGCGCCCGCGGCCAGCATGCCGTGGATCATGGCGGCGAGGTGAGAGGCGCCGTCGACGATGGCGGCGTCCACGACCTGGCCGGTCCCGGTCGCGCGGGCGTGGTGGAGGGCGGCGAGGACGCCCACGACGAGGTAGAGCGAGCCGCCTGCGTAGTCGCCGAGCAGGTTCGCGGGCACGGCCGGGGGCGCGTCCGGCGCGCCGATCATGCCGAGGGAGCCGGTGAGGGCGAGGTAGGAGATGTCGTGTCCGGCGCGCTGGGCGAGCGGTCCGTCCTGGCCCCATCCGGTCATCCGGCCGTAGACCAGGCGGGGGTTGCGCGCGTGGCAGTCCCCGGGGCCGACGCCGAGGCGTTCGGCGACGCCCGGGCGGTAGCCCTCGATGAGGACGTCGGCGCGTTCGGCCAGGTCGAGGACCGTGGCGGCGCCGCCGGCGGACTTCAGGTCGACGACCACCGAACGCTTGTTGCGGTTGGTGACATCGAGGGCGGGGTCGATGCCGAGAGCGGCGCCCCCGGGACGGTCCACGCGGACGACGTCGGCGCCGAGGTCCGCCAGCAGCATGGCGGCGAACGGGCCGGGGCCGATGCCGGCGAGTTCGACCACCCGCACACCGCCGAGCGGCCCGCCCTGTCCTGGCACGCGCTGTGCCGCCATCCGGGACCCCTCACTGTGACACAACCGATGTAACACCAGCGATGCTAGGAACGCCCGTCACCGGGCACAAGGGGAAACGAGCAAGCGCTTAGCCGATTCCCCCGCGCCGCGGCGCCGCGCCCGCGCCGCCGTACTCCGTTCGGATGATGACGGGGCGGCCGTCACGGGTCGGCCGACCCGGGCGCGCCGCAGGCCGTCCACCCCGGTGGGGTCCGTCCCGCGGCGACGGCCGGCCGTCCGCGGGGCGTGCGCGCCCCACCATCTCCCGCTTCTTCGGGGCGTTTCCGGGCACGGTCACCGCACACCTCCGGGCTCCTCGCCGGGCTCCGCACCCCTCACGCTAGCCTCGGCCGACGACAGCGGCGCGGGCTGCGTGGACCGAGGGGTGTCATGAGCAGGCTGAACAACACGGACCGTCCGTACGACATCGTCCTCTTCGGAGCCACCGGCTTCGTCGGGGCGCTCACCGCGGAGTACCTCGCGGCCCACGCGCCCGAGGGGCTGCGCTGGGCGATCGCCGCCCGCGACGGGCGGAAGCTGCAGGAGCTGCGCGAGCGGCTGCCCGGCGGATCCGGCGTCGGCGTGCTGCGGGCCGACGTGACCGACCCGGCGTCGCTGCGCGAACTCGCCCGCCAGGCGCGCGTGGTGGCCTCGACGGTGGGCCCCTACCTGACGTACGGCGAAGAGCTCGTCGTCGCCTGCGCGGACAGCGGCACGGACTACCTGGACCTGACCGGGGAGCCGGAGTTCGTCGACCTGGTGTACGTCCGGCACGACGCACGCGCGCGGGAGACGGGGGCCCGGCTCGTGCACGCCTGCGGGTTCGACTCGGTCCCGCACGACCTGGGGGTGTACTTCACCGTGCGGCAGCTGCCGGAGGGCGTGCCACTGACCGTGGACGGGTTCGTGCGCGCGGACGCCGCCTTCTCCGGCGGCACGTTCGCCTCCGCGCTCAACCAGTTCGCGCGTGCCCGGGGGATGCGCGCCGCCGCCCGGGACCGCGCGCGGCACGAGCCGCGCCTGATGGGACGGCGGGCGTCCGCGCCGACGGGCGCGCCGCGCTTCGCCGGTGAGGCCGGGGCCTGGGCGCTGCCGCTGCCGACCCTCGACCCGCGCGTCGTGGTGCGGTCCGCGCGGGCGCTGGAGCGGTACGGCCCGGACTTCCGCTACCGCCACTACGCGGCCGTCGAGCACCTGCCCGTCGCGGCCGGCGGCGCCGTCGCCGTCGCCGCCCTCGCCGCGGCGGCCCAGCTCCCGCCGGCACGGCGCTGGCTGTCCGAACGGCTCCGGCCGGGGCAGGGCCCGGACGCCGAGCGGCGCGCGCGCAGCTGGTTCTCGGTGCGTTTCGTCGGCGAGGGCGGCGGCCGGCGGGTGTTCACGGAGGTCGCGGGTGGCGACCCCGGCTACGACGAGACGGCGAAGATGTTCGCCGAGTCGGCCCTCTGCCTGGCCCTCGACGAGCTGCCGCCGACGGCCGGCCAGGTCACGACCGCCGTGGCGATGGGCGACGCGCTCACCGACCGCCTGCGGGCGGCGGGCATCACCTTCCGGGTGGCCGCCACCCGCGAGGTGTAGCTCTCGGCCGCCGCCCCGGTGACCGGGCGGCGGTGCCGGGGCGACGGCCCGCCGTGCCCGCCGTACCGGTCGATGCCGGTCGATGCCGGCCATTGGGGGTCGCCGCCCGTCGTCGGCGCCGACCGCCGGTCGTTGCCGCTGGGTGCCGATCGGTGCCGGTCGGCGCCGGCCGGGCCCGGGTTACAGAGGCCGGCCCAGCACCGTGTAGAGCATTGCACCGATCCAGGCGAGTCCTGCCAGCGTGGCGAGGACGAGCACGGAGTTGACCACGCGCTCGACGGGCCGGTCGGGATCGGCGAGGGGCTTGGGGGAACGGTGGGTCGTCGTCATGCGGCCCACCCTGGCGCGCGTACCCGCGCCCCCACATCCGTACGGATACTCAGACCCCGTACTCAAATACCGCCCCGGTCCCACCCTCTCGGACCCTCGTCGCGCCCCGAGTGGCTCCGGACGGCGGCACGTTGCCCTGGACCCGGTGGGTGGCCCGGGCGCCTTCCCCGGTCCCGGCGCGACCGCGCCCCGGAGCCCGGCGACGGCTCGGCCGGCTACGACTCGGGCTGCCCGGAGCTGGGTGCCCTGCGCGCCGTCGCCTCCCGAAGCGCCCGCCGGCACAGCGCGTCGGCCCTGCGGGTCGTCTCCGGCAGGCGATGGGCCGGGGTGAGGGCGAGGGTGTGGGCGCAGGCGTTGTCCAGCGACATCCGGTGACCGACCGAGACGTAGACCGGCTTGACGCCGTCCCTGGTGCGCAGGGCGCGCCCGACCTCCTCGTCGCCCGCGAGGAGCGGGGAGGCGCTTCCGCGCCGGGTGTCCGGATCGTCGTACGTGAAGGTGAACGGGTTCTTGGCGACGCCGATCGTCGGAAGTCCCGTCAGCACGCCGAGGTGGCCGGCGAGTCCGAAGCGGCGGGGGTGGGCCAGACCGTGGCCGTCGCAGACGACCAGCCCGGGCGGGTGGGTCAGCGCGTCCAGCGCCGCGAGCACGGTCGGGATCTCACGGAAGGCGAGCAGGCCGGGCACGTAGGGGAAGGAGATCCGGCCGACGGCCGTGGCCTCGGCGACGACGTCCAGGGTGGCCGCGTCCAGCACGACGGCCGCGGCCGCGACGACGTCCCGTTCGTCGTCGTAGGCGACGTCGACCCCGGTGACGTGACCGGTACCGGGGGGCGGTCCCGGCTCGTCCAGCACCACCCGCGCGCGCAACGCGTCCTGGACGGCGCGGGCCTGCTCCTCGGTGGCGGGCCAGCCAGCGGGGACGGGTACGGTCGTCATGGTGCTGACGAGCGTACGGCCCGGCGGCCCGGAAGGAGCGGCGGGGCCGGCCCGGACGGCCCTCGCACGGCGAGCGGGGAGCGCTCCGCCCCGCGCGCCGCCCCGGCCCCGGCCGAGCGCCCGCCGCCGGCTCGCCGCTGTCACCGCGGCAGGCGACGGAGCCCCTCCCCCGCCCCCGCTCGGGCGAGACCGCGCCGCGGCCCGGTGGCGGGAGACGGTGACCGAAGTCACCTCTCCCGCCTGTGCACGGACGGACTCATTCCGGCGTCTCCTCAAGTGCCCGGCCTCGTCCGCCCGGGCGCCCGTCCAGCCGTCACAAGGGAGCAAGGCGTTGTCCATCGTCATCGAGCACCCCGTCGAGGCGCGCCTGGTAGCCGCCGCGCCACGGATGTGCACCGTCCGCGCCACGCTGCACTACGACCGGACCGACCCGTACGCGGTCCACATGACCTTCCCTGCCCCGGCCACCCTGGTGGGCGAGGAGGTCTGCTGGACGTTCGCCCGCGAGCTGCTGGCAGCCGGACTGCACGAGCCCGAGGGCGACGGCGACGTGCGGGTGCGGCCGTACGGCTTCGAGCGCACCGTGCTGGAGTTCCACGCCCCGGAGGGCACCGCCGTGGTGCACGTCCGCACCGGCGAGATACAGCGCTTCCTCGACGACACGAGCGAGCTGGTACCCGTCGGTCTGGAGCACCTGCAGCTCGACCTGGACCGCGACCTGGCCGAGCTGATACGGGACGCCTGCTGACGTCCTGCGCGTGGGCCACACGCGGCGGCGGCCCCGGCTGACGCCCCCGCGCGAGCCGCGCGGGGCAGGGGACCCGGCGACGCGGTGGTGCGGCCGGCGCAGCGGGCGGGTTCCCAGCCGCCGCCGAGCCCGCCCGCACTCCGAGCCACGGACCGAGCTCCCCGCAAGGCGGAAACGTCCGCGGGCGGCACCCGTGCGTCCGCCCGGCCCCGGGGCCCGTACGGCAGGACCGCACCGCGGGCCCCTCGACGTGGGCAGGAGCGGCGGGCGACCCCCGGCGGGCCGGTCACGCGGCGTGCGGCTCCCGGCGGGCCGGTTTCGCCGGCTCAGCCGCCCGCCGGCGCGGAGCCGGCCGTCGTCGCCGCCACGACCGCCGTGCTCACCTCGCGTACGACCCGGCTGAGCGCGGGGGCCGCCGCGCCGCTGCGTTCGGTCAGTTCCTCGATGCGCCGCTGGTGGAGCCTGCGGTCCCGACCGGGGACGACGGTGCGCAGCCGGCCGGCGGCGGCCAGGGCCACGACGGCCGCGTCGCGGTCGGACACCTCCGCCGCCGGCACGGTGTCCTCCAGTACCCGGCGCGCCTCCTCGCGGAGCGCCTCCACGGCGGCGACACGGTCCAGGACATGCTCCACCGACGGGAAGACACCGAGCACACGTCGCTTCTCGGCGCGCAGGTATCCCTCGGCGGCGAGCTGCTCCCGTACCGCCACGAGGGTGTACCGGGCCCGCAGCGTGACCCAGGTCTTCCACGAGCGCGGCCGGGACTCGCGGACGAGGTCGAGGAGCCCGTCGAGTACCGGGTCGGCGGTGCGGGCGTCCAGGTCGACGGGCGTGGCGATGCCGTCGACGTCCAGGAGCAGCCCCCGCTGGGCCAGCTCGGTCAGGGCCCCGGCCCGCACCAGGTGGTGCAGGTGGGCCGCACCGGTGATCCTCAGCCGCGTGGTGTCCCACGCCAGCAGGTACAGGCGGGCCGGCAGCGAGAGCGGGCCGTTCGCCACGGGGGCCTCCTTCGCGCGGTGAGCCCGGGGCTCACGGTAATTCGTTGACAGCGTCCCCACCCCCTCGTACGGTTTGCAGCGGTTCTGTTGCCGTCGATGGGAGAAGGACGTTGCTCGTCTGAGGTTCTGAGACACCGCGTCACACCAGCTCCGGTGTGTGCGTCGCGTGCGACCTCGGCGTTCCAGCCGTCCTTCCGGATGTCCGGCCCAGGGCTCTTCTCCTTCCCCCTGGCCCCGCGCCCACACGGCTGCCCCCGTCCTGCGGTGTCTCGACACGCGTGAGTGCCCCCTGACCGCACCCAACAACCGCGAGGCCCCGTGTCCACCTCCGTCACCTGCACCTCCCTCTCCTACGCCTGGCCCGACGGCACCGCCGTCTTCGACGGCCTCGACGTCGCCTTCGGCCCCGGCCGCACCGGCCTGGTCGGGGTCAACGGCTCCGGCAAGTCGACCCTGCTCAAGCTGGTCGCGGGCGAGCTGACCCCGTCCGACGGCGCCGTCCGCGTCGTGGGCGAGGTGGGCCACCTGCCGCAGAACGTCACGCTCGACACCGCGCTGCGTGTCGACGAGGTGCTCGGCATCGCCGCGCAGCGGGCCGCGCTGCACGCCATCGAGGCCGGTGACGTAGCCGAGGGGCACTTCGAGACCGTCGGCGACGACTGGGACGTCGAGGAGCGCGCGCTCGCCACCCTCGGCGAACTCGGCCTCGGCCACATCCCTCTGGACCGCACCATCGGCGAGGTCTCGGGCGGCGAGTCGGTGCTGCTGCGCCTGGCGGCGCTGCTGCTGCGCCGCCCGGACGTCCTGCTGCTCGACGAACCGACCAACAACCTCGACCTCTACGCACGGCGGCGGCTGTACGCGGCCGTCTCCTCCTGGCCGGGCGTGATGGTCGTGGTCAGCCACGACCGCGAGCTCCTCGAACTGGTGGACCAGATCGCCGATCTGCGCTCCGGCGACATCACCTGGTACGGCGGCAACTTCTCCGCCTACGAGGAGGCGCTCGCCGTGGAGCAGGAGGCGGCCGAGCGGATGGTCCGGGTCGCCGAGGCCGACGTCAGGCGGCAGAAACGCGAACTGGCCGACGCCCAGGTCAAGCTGGCCCGCCGCAAGCGGTACGGCCAGAGGATGTGGGACCAGAAACGCGAGCCGAAGATCGTCATGGGGGCGCGCAAGCGGGCCGCGCAGGAGTCCGCGGGCAAGCACCGCATCATGCACGAGGAGAGGCTCACCGAGGCCAGGGAGCGGCTCGACGAGGCGGCGGAGGCCGTACGCGACGACGACGAGATCCGCGTCGACCTGCCGTACACGGCGGTGCCGCCGGGCCGTACCGTCCTCACCCTGCGCGATCTCGAACTGGCCTACGGGGCACGGGTCGAGGGCGGCCTCGATCTGCACGGCCCGGAGCGGATCGCGCTGATCGGGCGCAACGGAGCGGGCAAGACGACGCTGCTGCGCACGATCGCCGGGGAGATCGAGCCGGTGGCGGGCGAGGTCACGGCGCACGTCCCACTGCGGTTCCTGCCGCAGCGGCTCGACGTCCTCGACGACGGGCTGACCGTCGCGCAGAACGTGGCCCGGTTCGCGCCGGGCGCCACCAACAACCGGATCCGGGCCCGGTTGGCCCGCTTCCTGTTCCGGGGCGCACGGGCCGACCAGGAGGCGGCGACCCTGTCCGGCGGTGAGCGCTTCCGGGCGGCGCTCGCCGCGCTGATGCTCGCCGAGCCCGCCCCGCAGCTCCTCATGCTCGACGAGCCGACCAACAACCTCGACATGGCGAGCGTGCGCCGGCTGACGACGGCTCTGGAGTCCTACCAGGGTGCGCTGATCGTGGCCAGCCACGACCTGCCGTTCCTGCGGTCGGTCGGCATCACCCGCTGGCTGGTCATGGCGGAGGGAGGACTGAGCGAGACCACACCGGAAGAGCTCGGGCACACCGGCTAGTGCCGCGGCAGGCAACGTTTGCCCGTCAAGGAGTGGCGTCCGGTGCGTGCTCTCGGCGTGCCGGCCGGACGCCCTCGTACTGGATGTACTC
>NZ_JBSFNN010000098.1:0-22690 GCF_053587115.1 Streptomyces sp. NPDC003697 | reverse complement strand
GCCCGGAATGCTCCGGGCGGGGGCGCCGCGCAGTGTCCTCGAGGGGCGTCAGAGGCCGAGCTCGACCTCGAACTCACCCGCCTCCAGGATCGCCTTGACCGCCGTCAGGTAACGGGCCGCGTCGGCGCCGTCCACCAGGCGGTGGTCGTAGGACAGGGTCAGGTACGTCATGTCGCGGACGCCGATGACCGTGCCCTCCTCGGTCTCGATGACGGCCGGGCGCTTGACGGTGGCGCCGATGCCGAGGATCGCGACCTGACCCGGCGGCACGATGATCGTGTCGAACAGCGCGCCGCGCGAACCGGTGTTGGAGATGGTGAAGGTCGCGCCGGACAGCTCGTCCGGGGTGATCTTGTTGCCCCGGACCTTGCCCGCCAGGTCGGCCGTGGCCTTGGCGATGCCGGCGAGGTTGAGGTCGCCGGCGTTCTTGATGACCGGGGTCATCAGGCCCTTCTCGGAGTCCACCGCGATACCGATGTGCTCGGTGTCGAAGTAGGTGATGGTCCCCTCGGCCTCGTTGATGCGGGCGTTGACGGCCGGGTGGGCCTTCAGCGCCTGCGCGGCGGCCTTGACGAAGAACGGCATCGGGGAGAGCTTGACGCCCTCACGGGCCGCGAACGCGTCCTTGGCGCGGGCGCGCAGCTTCATCAGGCGGGTCACGTCGACCTCGACCACCGACGACAACTGGGCCTGCTCGTGCAGGGCCTTGACCATGTTGTCGCCGATGACCTTGCGGATCCGCGGCATCTTCACGGTCTGGCCGCGCAGCGGCGAGGCCTCCAGGACCGGGGTCTTCCTGGCGGCGGGGGCCTGGGCGGCCGGGGCCGGGGCGGGGGCGGGGGTCCTGGCGGCCTCGGCGGCGGTCAGGACGTCCTGCTTGCGGATGCGGCCGCCGACGCCGGTGCCCTTGACGGTGGACAGGTCGACACCGTTCTCGGCGGCGAGCTTGCGCACCAGCGGGGTCACGTAGGCGCCCTCGTCCGTCGCCTGGGCGGCGGCCGGAGCCGGGGTGACCGGGGCGGGGGCGGGCGCCGGAGCGGACGGCACCGGCTCGGGGGCCGGGGTGGTCTCCTGCTGCGGGGCCGGAGCCGTCGGGGCCTGCGGGGCCGGGGCGGCGGGGGCGGGTGCCGGAGCGGCCGGGGCCGCGGGGGCGGCAGCCGGAGCCTCGGCGGCGGGCGCCGGAGCCGGGGCGGCCGGAGCCGGGGCGGCCGCGGGAGCGGCCCCCGGAGCGCCGATGACGGCGAGCTTGGCGCCCACCTCGGCGGTCTCGTCCTCCCCGACCACGATCTCCAGCAGCACACCGGAGGTGGGCGCCGGGATCTCGGTGTCGACCTTGTCCGTGGAGACCTCGAGCAGCGGTTCGTCGGCCTCGACGGAGTCGCCGACCGACTTCAGCCAGCGGGTGACGGTGCCCTCGGTGACGGACTCGCCCAGCGCGGGCAGGACCACGTCCGTGCCCTCGGCGGAGCCGCCGCCGGCGGCGGCCTCGGCGGTCGGGGCCGGGGCGGGGGCGGCCTGCTCGGTGGAGGGGACGGCCTCGGCGGCCGGAGCGGCCTCGGCGGCGGGGGCGGCCTCGGCGGCGGGGGCCGAGGCGGCGGCGGGGGCGCCGGACCCGTCGTCGATCAGGGCCAGCTCGGCGCCGACCTCGACCGTCTCGTCCTCGGCGACCTTGATGGAGGCCAGCACGCCGGCGGCGGGGGAGGGGATCTCGGTGTCGACCTTGTCGGTCGAGACCTCGAGCAGCGGCTCGTCGGCCTCGACGCGCTCGCCCTCGGCCTTCAGCCAGCGGGTGACAGTGCCCTCGGTGACGCTCTCGCCGAGCGCCGGAAGGGTTACGGAAACCGCCATGGTTTCGGTTGCTCCTAACGGATGGGATCTCCCCCGGTCGCATCGACCTGTGTCGAGGACCGGGGGAAGCGGAAGTCTGTGTCGTCGCGCCCGACGACCGAAGCGTCAGTCGTGGGAGTGCAGCGGCTTGCCGGCCAGCGCCAGGTGGGCCTCGCCGAGCGCCTCGTTCTGCGTCGGGTGGGCGTGGACGAGCTGGGCGACCTCGGCCGGCAGCGCCTCCCAGTTGTAGATCAGCTGGGCCTCGCCGACCTGCTCGCCCATGCGGTCGCCGACCATGTGGACACCGACCACGGCACCGTCCTTGACCTGGACGAGCTTGATCTCGCCCGCGGTCTTCAGGATCTTGCTCCTGCCGTTGCCCGCCAGGTTGTACTTGAGAGCGACGACCTTGTCCGCGCCGTAGATCTCCTTGGCCTTGGCCTCGGTGATGCCGACGGAGGCGACCTCCGGGTGGCAGTACGTCACCCGCGGGACACCGTCGTAGTCGATCGGAACGGTCTTCAGACCGGCCAGGCGCTCCGCGACCAGGATGCCCTCGGCGAAGCCGACGTGGGCGAGCTGGAGCGTCGGGACCAGGTCACCGACGGCGGAGATGGTCGGGACGTTCGTGCGCATGTACTCGTCGACGAGCACGTAACCGCGGTCCATGGCGACCCCGGCCTCCTCGTAGCCCAGGTCCTGCGAGACCGGGCCGCGGCCGACGGCGACGAGGAGGACCTCGGCCTCGAACTCCTTGCCGTCGGCGAGGGTGACCTTGACACCGTCCTGGGTGTACTCGGCCTTCTCGAAGAAGGTGCCCAGGTTGAACTTGATGCCGCGCTTGCGGAAGGCGCGCTCGAGGAGCTTGGAGGAGTTCTCGTCCTCGACGGGGACGAGGTGCTTCAGACCCTCGATGACCGTGACGTCGGCACCGAAGGACTTCCAGGCGGAGGCGAACTCGACACCGATGACGCCGCCGCCGAGGATGATCGCGGACTTCGGCACGCGGTCCAGGACGAGGGCGTGGTCCGAGGAGATGACGCGGTTGCCGTCGATCTGCAGGCCCGGCAGCGACTTCGGCACGGAGCCGGTCGCCAGCAGGACGTGACGGCCCTGGAGCCGCCGGCCGTTGACGTCGACGGAGGTCGGGGAGGACAGCCGGCCCTCACCCTCGATGTAGGTCACCTTGCGGGAGGCGATCAGACCCTGCAGGCCCTTGTACAGGCCCGAGATGACGTCGTCCTTGTACTTGTGGACGGCCGGGACGTCGATGCCCTCGTAGGTGGCCTTGACGCCGAACTGCTCGCTCTCACGCGCCTGGTCGGCGATCTCCCCCGCGTGCAGCAGGGCCTTGGTGGGGATGCAGCCCCGGTGCAGGCAGGTGCCGCCGACCTTGTCCTTCTCGATCAGGGCGACGTCCAGGCCCAGCTGCGCCCCGCGCAGGGCCGCGGCGTAACCACCGCTACCACCGCCGAGGATCACTAGGTCGAAAACGGTGCTGGCGTCGTTCGCCACGTCACGTCCTCCATGCATGTGCGCCGTGCGCCGGTCGTCGGTGACCGACAGGCGGCTGGTGTCCGGCCGCTGAAGCTTCGGCCCTTCGGTGGGGGCCCTGTCCTGCCGAGCCCCATCTTCGCACTTGTCGGAGCCAGGCGAGACGCCGGGCCGGGGTGTGATACGTCGCACGTCGGCGGCCGGGGCGGGGCACCCGGCCGCGAGGGGGCGGGACCGTGCCGGCGGGCGGCACCGCCCCGTGGAGCACCGGCACCGCGCGGGCGGCGCCGCCCCGTGCCGGCACGGGGCGGCGCGGACTCAGCCGAGGTCGCCGGCGGCGGTCAGCTCAGCGAGCCGCACCAGCGTGCGCACGCCGCTGCCCGTGCCCCCCTTCGGCGTGTAGCCGAAGGGGGCCTGCTCGTTGAAGGCCGGACCGGCGATGTCCAGGTGGGCCCAGGTGATGCCCTCGCCGACGAACTCACGCAGGAACAGGCCGGCGACCAGGCCGCCGCCCATCCGCTCGCCCATGTTGGCGATGTCGGCGGTGGCGGAGTCCATGCCCTTGCGCAGGTGCTCCGGCAGCGGCATCGGCCAGGCGTCCTCGCCGACCTCCTCGGCGGCCTCCTGGATCGCGCCGCGGAACGCGTCGTCGTTGCCCATGATCCCGAAGGTGCGGCTGCCGAGCGCCAGCACCATGGCGCCGGTCAGGGTCGCGACGTCCACGATCGCGTCCGGGTTCTCCTCGGAGGCGGCCCACAGCGCGTCCGCCAGCACGAGCCGGCCCTCGGCGTCGGTGTTCAGGACCTCCACCGTCTTGCCGCTGTACATGCGCAGCACGTCACCCGGACGAGTGGCGGAGCCGGAGGGCATGTTCTCGGCCAGCGCGAGCCAGCCGGTGACGTTGACCGGCAGGTTCAGGCGGGCGGCCGTGACGACGGCGGCGAACACGGCGGCGGCGCCGCTCATGTCGCACTTCATCGTCTCGTTGTGGCCGGCCGGCTTGAGCGAGATGCCGCCCGAGTCGTAGGTGATGCCCTTGCCGACGAAGGCCAGGTGCTTGTCGGCCTTGGAGTGGGTGTACGACAGCTTCACCAGCCGCGGCGCCGACGCGGAGCCGGCGCCGACGCCCAGGATGCCGCCGTAGCCGCCCTTGGCGAGCGCCTTCTCGTCGAGCACCTGCACCTTCAGGCCGTGCTCCTTGGCCGCGGCCTGCGCGATCGCCGCGAACGCCTGCGGGTTGAGGTCGTTCGGCGGCATGTTGACGAGGTCGCGGGCGCGGTTGAGCTCCTCGGCGACGGCGACGGCGCGCTCGAGGGCCGCCTTGTGGGCCTTGTCGCGGGGCTTGGCACCGAGCAGGACCGCCTCGGCGAGCGGCGCCTTGGCGTTCTTCGCGCCGCCGTTGCCGGCGGTGTCCTTGTAGGTGGTGAACGCGTACGCGCCGAGCAGGGCACCCTCACCGACCGCGCCCACGCCGGCCGCGTCCGCGGCGGGCAGGGCGAAGGCGGCCTTCTTCGTGCCGGCGAGGGCACGGGCGGCCGCGCCGGCGGCACGGCGCAGCGCCTCGTTGCCGTACTCGGCGTCCTTCTCCGGCTCGGAGCCCAGGCCGACCGCCAGCACGAGCGGAGCCTTGAACCCGGACGGCGCCGGCAGCTTCGTCACCTCGCCCTCGGCACCGGACGCGCCGAGGGTCTCCAGGACGTCGGCCAGCCTGCCGTCGTACGCCGCCTCGACGGCCTCGCCGCCCGGCGCGACGACCAGGTCACCAGAGCGGGATCCAGTGCCCTTGGCGACACCGATCACGATCGCGTCGGCCCGCAGGCCGGGCGCCGCGGCGGTGCTGAGAGTGAGAGCAGTCACGGTGGTGAAATCTCGCTTCCCTATGAAGAGTGTGTGGTCGAATGCGGGTGGGTCGACCGGGCCCGACACCCGACCCTGGATCCCTCCGGCGGAGCGGTCCTTACCCGGGCGGGTGAACACCCGGCACGAGCCTACGCGCGGTGAGCGGCCGGTCGTGCCCCGGCCGTTCACCCGGTGGTGGCGTCGTGGCCACGCCCGCATCCTCGCATCCTGCGACCCCTTCCACACGCGCCGGGTGGCGGGCGCCGGGGCGTGCCGGCCGGCCGCGGACCAACGTCCGTGCGGCGTACGGGAGTCGGCCATCATCGACGCCGTACGCGCCCCTCACCTCCAGGAGTCCGCCGTGAGACGCCCGATCCTGTCCGCCGTCCTGCTCGTGCTGCTGGCCGGCTGCGCGCACGACACCGGGACGGGCGCACCGCGCGCCGGGGAGCCCCGGACGACGTCCTCCCGCGGCCCGGACGGCGACGACGCGTCCCGCGACGGCGACCGCTGGCGGCCGCGCCCCGGGACGCCGTGGCAGTGGCAGCTCAGCGGCCGCCTGGACACCTCCGTCGACGTGCCGGTGTACGACATCGACGGCTTTGACCACACCCGGGCCACGGTCGCCGCGCTCCACCGCCAGGGCCGCCGGGTGATCTGCTACGTCTCCACCGGCGCCTGGGAGGAGTTCCGCCCGGACGCCGGCGCGTTCCCCGCCGGCGTGCTCGGCGAGGGCAACGGCTGGAAGGGGGAGCGCTGGCTCGACATCCGCCGCACCGACGTGCTTCGCCCGCTGATGGCGGCCCGCCTGGACATGTGCCGGAAGAAGGGCTTCGACGCGGTCGAGCCCGACAACATGGACGGCTACCGCAACCGCACCGGCTTCCCGCTGACCGCCGCCGACCAGCTCCGCTACAACCGGCTCGTCGCCGGACTGGCCCACGACCGGGGCCTGTCGGTCGGGCTGAAGAACGACCTCGGCCAGATCCCGCAGCTGGTCGGGGAGTTCGACTTCGCCGTCGACGAACAGTGCGCCCAGTACGGCGAGTGCGACGCCCTCAGGCCCTTCGTCGCGGCCGGCAAGGCCGTGTTCCACGTCGAGTACGAGCTGCCGACGAGCCGCTTCTGCCCGGTCTCGCGCCGGCTGGGGCTGAGCTCACTGCTGAAGAGGTACGACCTGGGAGCGTGGCGGCGGGCGTGCCCGGGGTGAACCCGGTGACCCGGAAGGGGGGCCCGCCGCCTCACCCCAGGGACAGCACGGCCAGGGCGGTGGTCGCCGCGGCCTCGGCGAGGGCCCCGAAGACGTCGCCCGTCACACCGCCGAAGCGGCGCACGCAGTGACGCAGGAGGAGTTCGGCCACGACGACGGCGAGGACGACCGCGGCCGCGGCACGAACGGCGCCGTCCGCGCCGAGTGCGGTGCCCGCCGCGGCCGCCGCCGCGATGACCAGCGGCGCCGCGAGCAGCGCCCGGCGCGTGGGCACGACGCCCGCGACCGCGGAGCCCAGCCCCTCGGGACGGGCGGCCGGCACCCCGGCGCGGGCGGCGAGGGTGAGCGCCAGACGGGCGGCGGCCGCCGCGACGACGGCGGCGAGCGCGCCGCGCGCCCACGAGTCGCCGTAGGCCTGCGCCAGGGCACCCACCTGCGCGAGGAGCACGAACAGCAGCGTGATCACGCCGAACGGCCCGATGTCCGACTGCTTCATGATCCGCAGCGCGCCCTCCGCGGGCTTCCCGCTGCCGAGGCCGTCCGCGGTGTCGGCGAGCCCGTCGAGGTGCAGGCCGCGGGTCAGGACGGCGGGTACGGCCGCGGTGGCGACGGCGGCGAGCAGTGGGCCGGCGCCGAGCAACAGCAGCAGCACGCCGACCGCGGCGGCGGCCGCCCCGACCACCAGGCCGGCCACCGGGGCCCACAGCATCCCGCCCCGGGCGGCCTCCCGGTCCCAGCGGCTCACCCGGACCGGGAGGACGGTGAGGGTGCCGAAGGCGAACCGGAGACCGGGCAACGGGGGGATCATGGACACGCCGGAAGGGTACGCGACCGCCCACGACCGGCCCGGGCGGTGGGCGCCCGGTCCGCGCGGGGCGCCCGTCCCGGCCGGCGCCCGGCTCGGGCGGGCGACCGGCCCGCGGTCCCATTCCGCGCGCCGCTGCGGCACCGGCGTGCGAACGGCACACTGCGTATATGGGGCATTGGCTGTACAGGAACGTGGTCGAGCCGGGCAAACTGCCGCTGCTCCTCGCCCTGGCCGCCTTCGTCGTCACCTTCCTGGCGACCCGGCTCGTCACCCGTCTCATCCGCGCCGGAAGGGGCCCCTTCGGCAACGTCAAGGCGGGCGGCCTGCACATCCACCACGTCGTCCCCGGGGTCCTCCTCGTCGTCGTCGGCGGGTTCGGCGCGGTCGCCGGCGGCGGGCGCGGCTTCGGCTCGGGGGCCTTCGCGGTCGTCTTCGGTGTGGGCGCCGGCCTCGTCCTGGACGAGTTCGCGCTGATCCTGCACCTGGACGACGTCTACTGGAGCGAGGCCGGGCGGCAGAGCGTGGAGGTCGTGGTCCTCACCGCGGCGCTGGTCGGACTGGTCCTCGCGGGGTTCACGCCGTTCGGCGTCAACGACATGTCCCAGGAGGAACTGCAGGGCCGCGGCGCGGTGATCAGCACTGTCGTCGCGAACTTCGCCCTCTCGCTCGTCTCGCTCAGCAAGGGCAAGGTCCGCCTGGCCGTGTTCGGAGTGATCATCCCTGCGATCGCGCTGGTCGGCGCGGTCCGCCTGGCACGCCCCACCTCACCCTGGGCCAGGCGCTTCTACCGGCGCCGCCCGCGGGCCCGCGCCCGCTCCAGCCTGCGGGCCTACCGCCACGACCGGCGCTGGGAGGGCCCGCGCCGCACGTTCCAGGACTGGATCGGCGGCAAGCCCGACCCGGAGATCACCCGCGCGCCCGGCCCCCGCTGAGCAGGGGCGGCTCCCCGTCGGCCCCGCCCCGGTCAGTCCTGCGCCGGCTGCTGTCCGTCCGCCGGCTGCTCCCCGACCGCCGGCATGTCCGGGCCCGGCCGCTCGGGCAGTTCGGCGGACAGCGCCGCCGCGGCCCGGACCAGCGGCAGAGCCAGCAGCGCTCCCGTGCCCTCGCCGACACCCACCCCGTGGTCGAGCAGCGGCTCCAGCGCCATCCGGTCCAGCGCCTTGGCCTGTCCCGGCTCGCCGCTGTGCTGCCCCGCCAGCCACCAGTCCGGCGCCCGGAAGGCCACCCGCTGGCCCACCAGCGCGCACGCCGCCGACACGACCCCGTCCAGGATCACCGGCGTCTTCCGCACCGCGCTCTGCAGCAGGAAGCCCGTCATCGCGGCCAGGTCCGCGCCGCCCACCCGGGCCAGCAGCTGCAACTGGTCCCCGAGGACGGGCCGCGCCCGCCGCAGCGCGTCCCGGACGGCCGCGCACTTGCGCATCCACGTCAGGTCGTCGATGGCCTCGCCACCGCGCCCGGTCACCACGGAGGCGTCCGTCCCGCACAGCGCGGCGACGAGGACCGCCGCAGCGGTGGTCCCGCCCACGCTCACGTCGCCGAGCACCACGAGGTCCGTCCCGGAGTCGGCCTCCTCGTCGGCCACCGCGACCCCCGCCCGGAAGGCGGTCTCCGCCTCCTCCAGGGTCAGCGCGTCCTCGACGTCGATGCGGCCGCTGCCGCGCCGCACCCGGTGCCGCACGACGCCCTCGGGCAGGCTCCCGGGCTCGCAGTCCAGCGCCATGTCGACCACCCGCACCGGCACGCCGAACCGCCGGGCCAGCACGGAGACGGGCCGGGCGCCCTCCAGGACCGCCCGCACGAGCTGCCCGGCGCTGCCCGCCGGCCTGGCCGAGACGCCCAGCGAGGCGACCCCGTGGTCGCCCGCGAACAGCACCACCCGCGGGTGTTCGACCGGCCGCACCGGCACCGCGCCCTGCGCCGCGGCCAGCCACTCACCCAGGTCGTCGAGGCGCCCCAGCGAGCCGGGCGGCACGACCTGCCGCTCCCGGCGCGCCTCAGCGTCACGGCGCACACCGCCGTCGGGCCGCTCGATCAGATCGGTGAAGTCGTCGAGATTAAGCGAGCTCATTCGCCGAACAGTACCGGCCCTGATCGAACACGACGGCGCCACGTGGCCACCACACCGGCGCGACGTCGTTGCACCCAAGATCCCGATCCCATACGTTCCCTTTGCAGCGGATTGTCGTCCGTCCCTGCGGTACGCCCCTCGCGCCCCCACGGGAGCCGCACATGCCGCCTCTGCCGTACGCCCCGCGGGTCTACGACCCGCGCCGCATCGCGTACGCCGCCGAACTCGCCCAGGGGACCGACCGCTTCAGCGAAGCGCGTCGCGAGGACTGCCCGTGGTGCGGCTCCGGCCGGCTGTGCGCCCGGTTGCGCGCGCCCGACCTGCTGCAGCACAAGCCGGGGACGTTCGCGGTCGACCGGTGCCGGGACTGCGGGCACGTCTTCCAGAACCCCCGGCTCACCGCGCAGGGCCTGGTCTTCTACCACCGGGACCTCGACGACGCCGAGGACGGGCCGCGCGGTGGCCCCGCCCAGCGCGTCCTCGCGGCCCGCCGCGGTCACCGGCGGCACCGGGCCGTCGCACGGCTGATGTGGAACGTGGGGGAGCCGGAGAGCTGGCTGGACGTCGGCACGGGCCACGCCCACTTCCCCCACGCGGCGAAGGAGGTGTTCCCCTACACCTCCTTCGACGGCCTCGATCCGACGCCGCGCGTGCAGCAGGCCGGCGCCGCCGGGCGGATCGAGGAGGCGCACGTCGGCTACCTGGCCGACCCGCAGGTCGCGGAACGCCTGCGCGGCCGCTACGACGTCGTCAGCGTCTTCCACCACCTGTCCCACGTCCCGGATCCGCGCGCGGAACTGCGGGGCGCCCTCACCGCCCTGCGCCCCGGCGGACACCTGCTGGTCGAACTCCCCGACCCGCACAGCGTGTTCGCCCTGCTGTTGGGCAAGTGGTGGCTGTCCCACGGCCAGCCGCGCCACCTGCACCTGATGCCGCTGCGCAACCTGCGCGCGGAACTGGAGTCGCAGGGCTGCACGGTCCTCGTCACCGACCGCCGCACCCCCCACACCCCCCGCGACCTGTCCGCGGCCGCAGCGCTCGCGCTCACCCACGTCCTGCCCCGGGCCGACGCTCCCTGGCGCGACACCCCGCCGAGCGATCTGCAACGCGGGGCGCGGGCCGCCCTGGCCGCGGTGGCCGAGCCGCTCGTGGCAGCGGCGGCCGCCGTGGACCACGCCCTGGCACCGCTGGTGCGCCGGAGCCCGTTCTCGAACGCCTACCGCCTCGTCGCCCGCCGCGACATCGCCTGAACCCCGCGGTATCGCCCGGTCACGTGCGGCTGCGGGTGGCGTGCCGTGCGCCGCCGTGGCGTGGCCGGCCGGACCGCCGTCGTCAGCCGCGCAGGACCAGTGCCTGGCCCGCCACCGCCAGCAGCACGTGCTCGCACTCGTCCGCGAACGCCGCGTTCAGGCGCCCGAGTTCGTCGCGGTAGCGGCGGCCCGAGGCGGTGGCGGGCACGATGCCCGAGCCCACCTCGTTGGAGACCGCGACCACGGTCCGCCGGGTCCCGCGCACCGCGGACGTCAGCCGCGCCACCCGCTCCCGCAGTGCCCGCTCCCCGCCGTCCGCCCACTGCGCGTCGTCCCAGGCGCCGACCGAGTCCATCGCGTCCGTCAGCCACAGCGACAGACAGTCGATCAGCAGCGGCGGTCCGTCCTGCTCCAGCAGCGGCACCAGGTCGCACGTCTCGGCCGTGCGCCACGACCCCGGCCGCCGCTCCCGGTGCGCCGCGACCCGGGCCGCCCACTCGGTGTCGCCGTTGCGCGACCCTCCCGTGGCGACGTACAGCACGTCGGGGAAGGACTCCAGCCGCCGTTCTGCCTCCACCGACTTGCCCGACCGGGCCCCGCCGAGCACCAGTGTCCGCCGCGGCACGTCCGGCACCTCCTCGTAGGCCCCGACCACCAGGGTGGTCCCGTCCGGCACGGCCCGCGCGCCCGCCGCCGCGAGCCGGCGCCCCAATTCCGTGCCCGGCGGCACATCGTGGTCGAGGTGCACGGCGACGACGTCCGTGGTCGGCCCGACCGCCCCCACCGCCCGCAGCTTGGCCAGGGCGTCCGGCCGTGCGACGACGTCGGCGAGGACCATGTCGTACCGCTCGGCGGAGCCCTCCTCCAGCCCGGCCGGCGCGCCGCCCGGCGGCAGGTACAGCAGCCGCAGCCCCTCCGACCCGGTCACCGCGTACCCCGTGCCCGGGCCGTCCAGGGCCACCGCGCGCACCCGGTGCCCCGTCAGCAGGGCCAGCTCCCGCCCGTCCGGCACCCGGCCGGGCTGCGGCAGCCCGTTCGGGACCTCGACCGGGGGGCCGTCGTGCGGGTGCGACAGCAGCACCTGCCCCACGCCGGCCAGCGAATGCCCGGCGCGGGCGGCCGCGAACGCCGCGCCGGGCGTCAGGTCCAGCAGCAGCGCCCCGTCGACGAGCAGCGCGGTCGCCGACCGCACGTCGACGCCGAGCGATGTCGCGCACGCCGCGCAGGGACAGTCGGGGCGGGGGAGTCCCGCGGGGGCACCGGTGCCGAGCAGAGTCACATCCACGGACCGATTTTCCCGTCTCGCCGCGGGACCTGCGCGCCCGAGGTCACCATGGGCGCCGCCGTACCGGGTCCGGGGCCTCCGGGCGTCCTCGCCCCCCACCGTCCCCGGGGTGGCCGGGAGTGCCCGGGGGCCGGCGCGGGGCCGACGCCCCCGGCCCGGCCGTCGCGTGCCCACGGCCGGTGCCCGAGGCCCGCTCACGACCGTCGCCGGTGGCCGAGGCCCGCTCGCGACCGTCGCCGGTGGCCCGGTTCCGCCCCGGGAGCCGCCGGGGGCGCCCGGGACGTGCCGCCGGGCCGGAATGGGGCCCCGGCCACGCCGGGGCGGGCCCGTGCCACCCCGCGGCACCGGAGTGTCACCGATCACCCACGGCGTGCTGACGGCACACCCGGGGCAGCACATAGGGTGCGGAGCGGGAGCCGGACCACCGTCCGGCTTCCGCTGTGCAGTGTGCTCACACAGGGAGGCGTACATGGCGGCATGGACGTGGCGGTTCGAGACGACCGACGGGACGGAGGTCCAGCCCGCGGTGCAGCCCGAGGAGTTCGGCACCCAGGGCGACGCCGAGTCCTGGATCGGCGAGAACTGGAAGGCCCTGCTCGACGGCGGCACGGACCAGGTCAGGCTGTTCGAGGACTCCTCGGAGATCTACGGCCCGATGAGCCTGCACGCCGACCAGTCGTAGCCGCCGGACGGGGCGGGGCGAGGGGAGCGGGGCGGACGGCCGCGGCCGGTTCCGTCCCCTTCTCACTGCTCGCCCAGCGTCACCTCCGCCGTCCGCTCCGCGCCGTCGCGCAGGTACGTCACCGTGGTCTTCTGCCCGGGCTTGCGGGTGGCCAGGGCCTCCGCCAGCGAGGTCATGGTGGTGATGCCCGCATCACCCACCCGGGTGATGACGTCCCCGGCCCGCAGCCCCGCCGCGTCGGCCGCCCCGCCCCGCTGGACCTCCACGACGGCGACGCCGGCGGCCTGGAAGCCGGCGTCGGTCAAGGTGCGGCCCGTGATGCCGAGAGCCGCCCGGCCCGAGTCCGTCACCCTGCCGTCCTTGACGATCTGGCCGGCGACCTTCTTCACCAGCGAGGCGGGGATCGCGAAGCCGATGCCGGGCGCCGCGCTGCCGCCGAGGACGGGGTCGATGGCGGCGAGCGTCGGGATGCCGACGACCTGCCCGCCCAGATCAGCCAGCGCGCCCCCGCTGTTGCCCGGGTTGATCGCGGCCGACGTCTGCACCATGTTGCTGATCGTGGCTCCCGGGCCACCGTCGCTCGGCTCGCTGACGGTCCGCCCGGTCGCCGACACGATGCCCTGCGTCACGCTCGAGGACAGCCCGAGCGGCGAGCCCATCGCCAGCACGATCTGCCCGACCTCGACCTTCGCGGAGTCGGCGAACGAGGCGGCCTTCAGCCCGCGGGGCACCCGGTCCAGCCGGACGACCGCGAGGTCCTGCTGGGGATACGAGGAGACAAGGCGTGCGGTGAGCACCTCCTGGCTGTTGGCGGTGGTCACCTGGAACGTCCTCTTGTCCCCGACGACGTGCGCGTTGGTGACGATGTGCCCCTTGGCGTCGTACACGACCCCCGACCCCAGTTCGCCACCGGCCTGGATCTGCACGACCGAGGGCAGGACGCCCCTGATCACCCGCTGGTAGTCCTTCTCCAGGGGGTTGGCCGTGTGCGGGACGACCGCCGGCCGGCTGCGGGAGTCCTTCTTCGTGGCGGCCGCCTCCCCGGGCTCCGAGTCGCTGCACCCGGACAGCGGCGCGGCGGCACACACCAGCGCGGCGAGGACACCGGCCGGCCGGAGGGCACGCCTGCGGGCGCGGGAGAAGTCCATGTGCCGAGTCTCCCCGCGGGGCGGGGGTCCGGCCTGCGGGACTCACCCGGACGAGCGGCGGACCCCGGCGCGCCTGCCGCCCGGCACCGCACGGTGCCCCGGCCCGCTCGGCCGGGCCCCGTTCCCCACCCTCAGCCGCGCACCCCGCACAGGTGCAGCAGCGCCGCGACCGCGCGGTACGGATCCGTGCGCCCGGCCCGTTCCTCGACCGCCAGCAGCGCCTCCGTGTCGGCCGGCGGCTCCGTGCCGTCCGCGGCCGTGTCCGTGAACACCCGCACGCCGTACCAGGCGTGCAGCGGCGCCCCGATGCCGGCCAGGGTCGCGGTCAGGGTCTCGCGCCGGTCCGCCCGGACGCCGGGCTCCTCCCGGGCGGGGGCCGCGCCGTCCGGGTCCGTTCGGGGACGGGGGAGGTACGCGGACGAGCCGAAGGCGGCCAGCGCCCCGGCCCAGTCCCCGGACAGGCCCGGCAGCATGGCCGGCGCGTCGCCGTTGCGCACCAGCAGCGACAGCAGACCGCCCGGCGCGAGCATGCGCGCCAGCCCCGCCAGCAGCGGATCCGGCTCCTCCACGTGCATGAGCACGCCGTGGCAGAGCACCACGTCGAAACTGCCCGGCAGGAAGTGCACGCCGGTGTCCTGGCCGTCGCCCTCGACGATCCGCATCCGTGCCCGGATGCCCTCCGGCTCGGCGGCGAGGGCCGCACGCGCCGCGGATATCGTCGCCGCGTCCCGTTCGAGACCGGTGACCTGGTGTCCGGCCCGGGCCAGACGCAGTGCCTGTGTCCCCTGGCCCATCCCCACGTCGAGCACCCGCAGCCGCTGGCCGACCGGGAACCGCCCGGCTATCTGCTCCTCGAGCTGGCGGGCGACCAGCTCCTGCCGTACGACGTCACGCAGTGCGCCCGGCCCGCTCAGCCCGGCGTCCGCCGCGCCCCCGGTGAAAGCGGTCCCGCTCAGGGCCGCTCCCCGCGCTTGACCTGCGGCTTCGGCAGACGCAGCCGGCGCATCTGGAGGGTGCGCATCAGTGCGTAGGCGATGGCGCCCTTCCGGTTCTGGTCCGGGAAGCGCTCGGCGAGCTGCTTCCTGAGGCGGAACCCGGTGGCGAGGGAGTCCAGGACGATCAGGACGATCACCACCAGCCACAGCAGCAGCGCGATGCTCTGCAGGGAGGCCACCCGGATCATGCTGAGCACGAGGATGACCACGGCCATCGGCAGGAAGAACTCCGCGATGTTGAACCGCGAGTCGACGAAGTCGCGGGCGAACTTGCGGACCGGGCCCTTGTCACGGGCCGGGAGGTAACGCTCGTCTCCGCCGGCGAGCGCCTGGCGCTGCCGCTCCATCGCGGCACGGCGCTCCTCGCGCTGCCGCTTGGAGGCGTCCTTGCGCGTCATCGAGGTATTGGCGACACCGCGGCGCTGGGACTGGGCCTCACTGCGCTTCGGCGTGGGCCTGCCCTTCGGGGCCTGCGGGTCGCGGGGCTGCTTGGAGAAGTTGACCGGGGCCTTGGCGGCGCCCGGTGCCTTCTCTTCCTTGGCACGGCTACGGAACACAAAACCCAAGGGTAAGGGCTTGACCCGCATGGACCCCAGCCCGGCGGGGAACGATCCGGCAACACAGTTCGTCCGGAGGGGGGACGAGGGGAACGACGGACGTGTCCCGCCGTCCGGAGCCGGGGGACGATCCCTGACGGACACCTCCTCCCTGCGCCGGAGCGCCGGACGTCCGCAGTCGTTCTTGGGGATGACCGTATCCGCCGCCGAACAGTGCGGTAATGGAGGCAGGGCCCGTACTGTGGGTTCTGTCGCAGAGCTGGAGCCGTAGTCCGTCAGAAGGGGGCGCGCGAAGCCCATGAGCGGTGTCATGAAGCGTATGGGAATGATCTTCCGCGCGAAGGCGAACAAGGCCCTTGACCGGGCTGAGGATCCGCGCGAGACCCTCGACTACTCGTACCAGAAGCAGTTGGAGCTCCTGCAGAAGGTGCGCCGCGGCGTCGCCGACGTGGCGACCTCCCGCAAGCGTCTGGAGCTCCAGCTCAACCAGCTGCAGCAGCAGTCCACCAAGCTGGAGGACCAGGGCCGCAAGGCGCTCGCGCTGGGCCGGGAGGACCTGGCCCGTGAGGCGCTCTCCCGCCGGGCCGCGCTCCAGCAGCAGGTGACGGACCTCGAGACGCAGCACGCGACGCTTCAGGGCGAGGAGGAGAAGCTCACCCTGGCGGCGCAGCGGCTCCAGGCCAAGGTCGATGCCTTCCGCACGAGGAAGGAGACCATCAAGGCGACCTACACGGCGGCCCAGGCGCAGACCCGCATCGGCGAGGCCTTCTCCGGCATCTCGGAGGAGATGGGCGACGTCGGCCTGGCGATCCAGCGGGCCGAGGACAAGACGGCGCAGCTCCAGGCACGCGCCGGCGCGATCGACGAGCTGCTGGCCTCCGGCGCTCTGGACGACCCCTCAGGCACCCGCAAGGACGACATCCAGGCCGAGCTGGACCGGCTCTCCGGTGGTACGGATGTAGAGCTGGAACTGCAGCGCATGAAGGCCGAGCTGGCCGGGGGCACCTCGTCCCAGCAGCAGGCGATCGAGGGCGGCACGGACCAGGCCCGGCCCCAGCAGCAGCCGCAGGACACTCCCCGCTTCGACAAGCAGTGACCGCGTCGCACAGCCGGGGCCGGACGCCGAGGAGGCCGACATGATCGTGCGGATCATGGGAGAGGGGCAGGTGAGGCTGGCCGATGGCCACCTCGCCGAGCTGAGCACGCTGGACGACGAGCTCCTGGCCGAGATGGAGAACGGCGACGGCCCCGGCTTCCGCCGCACCCTGGGCGCCCTGTTGTCCAAGGTCCGCGAGCTCGGCGAGCCGCTGCCGGACGACTCCCTGGAGCCGTCGGAGCTGATCCTCCCGTCCCCGGACGCGACCTTGGAGCAGGTCCGGGAGCTCCTCAGCGACGACGGCCTGATCCCGGGCTGAGGGCTGCCCCGCAATCCCCCGGCGGGCGCACGACGACAGCTACGGCACCTCGCCACGTTGCCGGATCGCCCGAACACGCCCAGTACGAGGACGACCCTCCGCCTTGCGACGCACCGCATCCGACGCCGCGCCCTGATCCACCGCGGACTACGGGACAGCCCTCAGGGACCGTCCGGCGGCCCGTCCCGCGGACGCCGGGCCCGGCACGCCCGCCCGCGGCGTCGTCGCCGCTTGCCGCTCCGCGTCCACACCCTCCTCCGCCGTGCGGCCGCACGCACCGGGGCCCCGCCGACCCGGGCTGCGGAGTGACGCCGGTCTCCTCCGACCTGATCCGCCCGGACAGCCCCCGAGGGGCTGTCTCGCCGCCACCCCGAGGCCGGCCGCCGTACCCGAGGACCGGGCCGCCGGTGTGGCCGGTGCCGGCCGCACCGGATCCCGGTGCGGCGGGACCGGCACGCCCCGGAGCCTGGGCGCGGCGCCCACCCCTGCCCCCGCCCGTCGGCATCGGCTCGGCCCCTCCCGCGTAGCCGAACCGGCCCCCCGGTCCAGGCGTGAGTCGGTCAACGGCGGCATCCCGGCCTACGAGCGGCGGCGTACCCGCCCGCACCGGTGCCCCCGCCCGTCACCGTCGGCTCTGCCCGCCCCGCGGGTGCGGCCGCCGTCCGGGCCAGGCGGGAGCCGGAGAAGGCGGCGGCGACCCCGGACGAGCGGGGAGGCGGTCCCGCGGCCGCTCGCACAGGCGTGCGTGAGCGTGGTCGTGTCCCGCCCTCCGGGAACACGTACGGTGGACCACCGTGAGTACCGCCACGCCCTTCGCCCGCGCCCGCTGCCGGCTCGCGGCACACCCCCTGGCGCTGGACGCGGCGCTCGCCGCCGGCGTGCTGGTGTGCATGGTCGCGGGCTCCTTCGTCGCCCCCCGCCAGGACCACGGCGGCAGCTGGGGGGTGCGCACCCCGGACGTGCTCAGCCTCGTCCTGATGACCGCCGGCGCCGCCGCCCTCGTCCTCCGCCGCCGCGCTCCCCGCGGCGTGCTCGCCGTCACCGGCGGCGTCTCGCTCGTCGAATGCGTCACCGGCGATCCGCGCGCCCCGGTCGCCATGTCCGCCGTCGTCGCCCTCTACACCGTCGCCGCCACCACCGACCGCCCCACCACGCGGCGGCTGGGCCTGCTCACCATGACCGTGCTGACCGGTGCCGCCATGATCGCCGGCCCGCTGCCCTGGTACGCGCAGGAGAACCTCGCCATCTTCGCCTGGACCGGCATGGCCGCCGCCGGCGGTGACGCCGTCCGCAGCCGCCGCGCCTTCGTGCACGCCATCCGGGAGCGCGCCGAGCGGGCGGAACGCACCCGCGACGAGGAGGCCCGCCGCCGGGTCGCCGAGGAGCGCCTGCGCATCGCCCGGGACCTGCACGACGTGGTCGCCCATCACATCGCCCTCGTCAACGTCCAGGCCGGCGTCGCCGCCCACATGATGGACAAGCGGCCCGACCAGGCCAAGGAGGCCCTCGCCCATGTGCGGGAGGCGGGCCGCAGCGCACTCGACGAGCTGCGCGCCACCGTCGGGCTGCTGAGGCAGTCCGGCGATCCGGAGGCCCCCACCGAACCAGCCCCCGGGCTGGACCGCCTCGACGAACTGGCCGGCACCTTCCGCAGCGCCGGCCTGCACCTGGAGGTCGCCCGCGCCGACCACGGCACCGTCCTCCCCGCGGCCGTCGACCTGGCCGCGTACCGGGTCATCCAGGAGGCCCTGACCAACGTGCACAAGCACGCCGGCGGCACGGCGAAGGCCGAGGTCAGCGTCGTCCGCGTCGGACCCCACGTCGAGATCACCGTCCTCGACGACGGGTCGGGCGGCGACGGCGTCCACGAGACGGGCGGCGGGCACGGGCTGCTCGGCATGCGGGAGCGGGTCACCGCGATCGGCGGCACCCTGACCACCGGTCCCCGCTACGGGGGCGGCTTCCGCGTCCATGCGATCCTGCCCCTGGAGACCCGCACCCGCGCCCCGGGGGACACCGCATGACGATCCGCGTCCTGCTCGCCGACGACCAGGCGCTGCTGCGCAGCGCCTTCCGCGTGCTCGTCGACTCCGAGCCCGACATGGAGGTGGTCGGCGAGGCGTCCGACGGCGCGGAGGCGGTGCGCCTGGCGACGGAGCGGCGGGCGGACGTCGTGCTGATGGACATCCGCATGCCCGGCACCGACGGCCTCGCCGCCACCCGCATGATCAGCGCCGACCCGGCCCTCGCGCACGTCCGCGTGGTCATCCTGACCACCTTCGAGGTCGACGACTACGTCGTGGGTTCGCTGCGGGCGGGCGCCTGCGGGTTCCTCGGCAAGGGCAGCGAGCCCGAGGAACTGCTCAGCGCCATCCGGGTCGCGGCCGGCGGCGAGGCGCTGCTGTCCCCGGCGGCCACCAAGGGCCTGATCGCCCGCTTCCTCGCGCAGGGCGACGCCGCCGGCGACGACCGCGACCCCGCCCGCTCCGGGCGGCTCGCCGCGCTCACCGTCCGCGAACGCGAGGTGCTCGTCCAGGTCGCCGGCGGCCACTCCAACGACGAGATCGCCGAACGGCTCCAGGTCAGCCCGCTGACGGTGAAGACGCACGTCAACCGCGCCATGGCCAAGCTGGGCGCCCGCGACCGGGCCCAGCTCGTGGTGATCGCCTACGAGTCCGGTCTGGTCCGCCCCCGGGGCGAGTGAGGGAGGCATCCGCCGGTCCGTCCGAGGGTGGAGCGCCCGGAGCCGCGTGTACTGCGGCCGGAGTAGGGGCGGCGGAAGAAATGGACCAGGGGTCTACGGTTCGCCGTGAGGTCATGGCCCAAGGTGGAGGGGCGGGCGCTCACCTGCGTCCGGTGCCGCATCCGCCGCTGACTGAAGAGAGACCCTGACCCATGTCCTGGCTGTCCAGACTCAGCCTCGCGCAACGGGCCCTGACAGGGCTGACGTCGATCGTCGCGCTCGTCTTCGGGGCGATCGCGATACCCCAGCTCAAGCAGCAGCTGCTGCCCAGCATCGAACTGCCCGTGGTGTCCGTGCTCGCGCCCTACCGGGGCGCCGCCCCCGACGTGGTCGAGAAGCAGGTCGTCGAGCCGATCGAGAACAACCTCAAGGGCGTCGACGGCATCACCGGTGTCACGTCCACGGCCAGCGAGGGCAACGCCGTGATCATGGCGTCCTTCGACTACGGCAACGACACCAAGCAGCTCGTCGCGGACGTCCAGCAGGCCGTCAACCGGGCCCGGGCCCAGCTCCCCGACACCGTCGACCCGCAGGTCGTCGCCGGCTCGACGGACGACATCCCGACCGTCGTCCTCGCCGTCACCTCCTCCCGGGACCAGCAGGCCCTGGCCGACCAGCTCGACCGGACGGTCGTACCGGCACTGAAGAACATCGACGGCGTCAGCCGGGTCGGCGTCGACGGCGTACGGGAGGTCCAGGTCACCGTCACGCCCGACGACGGGAAGCTGGCCCGCGCCGGCCTCACCACCGCCGCCCTGGGCGACGCCCTGCGGGCCGGCGGCGCCACCGTCCCCGCCGGCTCCTTCGACGAGGGCGGCGCCAACCGCACCGTCCAGGTCGGCGGCGGCCTCACCTCCCTGCGGCAGATCCAGGACCTGATGGTCACCGGCGAGGGCGCGGGTGCGAAGAAGCCGGTCCGACTCGGCGACGTGGCCACCGTCCGGGAGGAGCCGGCCAAGGCCGACGCGATCACCCGCACCGACGGCCGGCCCAGTCTCGCCGTCGCCGTCACCATGGACCACGACGGCAGCGCGGTCGCCATCTCCGACGCGGTCGCCGACAAGCTGCCGGAGCTGCGCGCGAGCCTCGGCTCCGACGCGAGGATCACCGTCGTCAGCGACCAGGGCCCCGCCGTGGCCAAGTCCGTCCAGGGCCTGACCACCGAGGGCGCGCTCGGCCTGCTCTTCGCGGTCCTCGTCATCCTGGTCTTCCTGGCGTCGGTCCGCTCCACGCTGGTCACGGCGGTGAGCATCCCGCTGTCCGTCGTCCTCGCCCTGATCGTCCTGTGGACCCGGGACCTGTCGCTCAACATGCTGACGCTGGGCGCGCTGACCATCGCCATCGGCCGTGTCGTCGACGACTCGATCGTGGTCCTGGAGAACGTCAAGCGGCACCTCGGTTACGGCGAGGAGCGCCGGGAGGCGATCCTCACCGCGGTCCGCGAGGTGGCCGGCGCGGTGACGTCCTCCACGCTCACCACGGTCGCCGTCTTCCTGCCGATCGGTCTGGTCGGCGGCATGGTGGGCGAGCTGTTCGGCCCGTTCAGCCTGACGGTCACCGCCGCCCTGCTGGCGTCCCTGCTGGTGTCGCTGACGGTCGTCCCGGTGCTCTCGTACTGGTTCCTGCGCGCGCCCAAGGGCACCCCCGCGGAGGCGGAGGAGGCCCGCCGCCGCGCCGAGGAGAAGGAGGCGAGGAGCCGCCTGCAGCGCCTGTACGTGCCCGTGCTGCGCTTCGCCACGCGCCGCCGTCTGACCAGCGTCGCCATCGCGGTGATCGTGCTCGTCGGCACCTTCGGCATGACCCCGCTGCTGAAGACGAACTTCTTCGACCAGGGCGACCAGAAGGTCCTCACCGTCAAGCAGCAGCTGCAGCCGGGCACGAGCCTGGCCGCGACCGACGCGCAGGCGAAGAAGGTCGAGAAGCTGCTCGCGGGCATCGACGGCGTCGAGAACTACCAGGTGACCGTCGGCTCCTCCGGCTTCATGGCGGCCTTCGGCGGCGGCACGGACAGCAACCGGGCCTCGTACCAGGTCATGCTGGAGGACTCCGCCTCCTTCGAGGACGTGCGCGACCGCATCGAGGACGGCCTGCACCGGCTCTCCGGCATCGGCACCACCACGGTCTCGGCCGGCGACGGCTTCGGCGACCAGGATCTGAAGGTCGTCGTCAAGGCCGCCGACGCCGACGCGCTGCGCACGGCGGCGGAACGGGTCCGCAGGACCGTCGCGGGACTCGACGACGTCACGAACGTCACCAGCGACCTGTCCCAGAGCGTGCCGCGGATCTCGGTCCGGGCGAACGCGAAGGCCGCCGCCGCGGGTCTGAACGACCAGGTGCTCGGCGCCGTCGTCGCCCAGGCCGTGGACGGCACCCCGGCCGCCAAGGCGGTCCTGGACGACACCGAGCGCGACATCGTCATCCGGTCGGCCAGGCCGGCCACGACCCTGCAGCAGCTGCGCGACCTGCGCGTCGGCCCGGCGCGGCTGTCCGACGTCGCCACGGTCCGGCTCGTGGACGGCCCCGTGTCGATGACCCGCATCGACGGCCGCCGGGCGGCGACCGTCACGGCCAAGCCGACCGGCGACAACACCGGCGCGGTCAGCGCCGACCTCCAGTCGAGGATCAAGGCGCTGAAGCTCCCGGCCGGCGCGACCGCGGAGATCGGCGGTGTCACGCAGGACCAGGACGACGCCTTCAAGAACCTGGGCCTGGCGATGCTCGCGGCGATCGCGATCGTCTTCATGCTGCTGGTGGCGACCTTCCGCTCCCTGGCGCAGCCGCTGATCCTGCTGGTGTCGATCCCGTTCGCGGCGACCGGTGCGCTCGGCCTGCTGATCGCCACCGGCACGCCCATGGGCGTCCCGGCGATGATCGGCATGCTGATGCTCATCGGCATCGTGGTCACGAACGCGATCGTGCTGATCGACCTGATCAACCAGTACCGCGCCCAGGGCCACGGGGTCGTGGACGCCGTGATCGAGGGCGGCCGCCACCGGCTGCGCCCGATCCTGATGACGGCGCTGGCCACGATCTTCGCCCTGCTGCCGATGGCCCTGGGCGTCACGGGCGAGGGCGGCTTCATCGCCCAGCCCCTGGCGGTGGTCGTGATCGGCGGCCTGGTCACGTCCACCCTGCTGACGCTGCTGCTGGTGCCCACGCTCTACGCGATGCTGGAGCTGCGCAAGGAGCGGCGGGCGATGAAGAGGGCGGCGAAGAGGGCGGCGAAGGAGCCGGCCGAGACCCCGGAACCGGCGGGGGTCTAGGACCGGAACCCCAAAGGCTCAGGCCCGCCGGAACACCTCGGGTGTTTCCGTGCCGCCCTTGTTGATGATGTCCTGCTTGGCGCGGGCGACGCCCTCGAGGACC
>NZ_JBSFNN010000097.1:0-22807 GCF_053587115.1 Streptomyces sp. NPDC003697 | reverse complement strand
GGAGCGAAGCGGAGGACGCAGGAGGCCGGACACCATCGCCCTGTGACGCTCCGGGCCGCGGCCCGGAGCGTCACAGGGCGATGGTGTGGAGGTCGACCAGGTCGAGCAGCGCCCCCAGGGCCGAGCTGGGCCGCCGGGTCGACGACGTGCCGAGATGCATGCTCCAGCGGAGCACGGTGCCGTGGACGTCCAGGACGTGCAGTCCGGGGGTGCGGGCAACGGCGAAGGCGGGCAGGAAGGCGATGCCCAGACCGTGCCGGACCAGTGCCGCCCCCATGTCGATGTCGGGCACTTCCAGCGCCACCCGGCGTACGACGCCTGCCGCCGCGAACGCCCGGTCGACCACCTCGCGATTGCCGTAGCCCGGCGGGAAGTCCACGAAGGGTTCCGCCGCGAGGTCCGCAAGTGCCACCTTCCCCCGCTGCGCGAGTGGATGGGTGGCGCTCACCGCCAGGACGAGCGGCACGGTGGCCAGCTCCCGTGCGTCGATCCCGGCAGGCTTGTGCTGGGGCAGCGACAGGAAGGCGACGTCCAGGTCCCCGCTGAGCAGCGCGTACGCCAGTCCCTCCGAGCCGGTCGTCGCCAGCCGCAGCCGGACGTCGATCGACGGATGCCGTTCGTGCAGCTGGCCGAGCAGCGCAGGCAGGTCCACCACCTCGACCGAGGCCATGGCGCCCACGTTCACCGTGCCGCGCAGCGTGTCCTGTGCTGCGCGCACGGCGTCCTGGGCGGCCTGGGCGGCGTGCAGGGTCGCCCGGGCCTCCGGCAGCAGCGCCGCGCCCGCCCCGGTGAGCCGGACCTGCTGCGACGTGCGCTCGAACAGCGCGCAGCCGAGCTCGCGCTCCAGGGAGCGGATCGCGGCGGACACCCCCGACTGCACCACGTGCAGCCGACGGGCGGCACGTGTGAAACTCAACTCCTCGGCGACCGCGATGAAGTGCTCCAGCTGACGTAGCTCCACACGTGAAGTATCACTCGCATTGCTCGATCCCAGCAAAAACATTCGTTGGCATTGATCCTGGCTGGTGAGGAGGATGGAAACGTCATCCACTTCCGCCCGAGGAGGGGTACTCCTGCCCGCCGTACCGACGCCGCTGAGCCGTCCCACAGCCGACGCTCCCGACGACCCGACCCACCGGATCCCTGCACCCGTCTCCGCCGGCCTGCCGCCCCGCGTCCCCGTCGGCCTGCCGCCCCACGTCTCCGCCGGCCTGCCGCCCCGCGTACCCACCGGCCTGCCGCCCCGCGTCACCACCCGGCGCCGTGCCTCGCACACGACCGGCTTCTGGTTCGTGGCGGTGGCCTTCACCGTGCTGATGGCCTTCGGCACCGCGCCGACCCCGCTGTGGCCGCTGTACGAGGCCCGGGACCACTTCGGCGCGACGACGGTCACGGTGGCGTACGCCTCGATGGTGGTGGGCGCAGCGGCCGCCTTCCTCGGCCTGGGACATCTGTCGGACCGGCTCGGCCGGCGGCGCATCATCGTCCCGGCGCTGCTCGTCGGCATCGTCGCGTCGGTCGTACTGATCCTGTGGCGGGACCTGCCGGGGCTGATCGCGGGCAGGATCCTGAACGGTGTCGGACTGGGGCTGATGGCCTCGACCGCGACGACGTACCTGCACGACCTCCACCACGAGGCCCGTCCGGAACGGACGGGTTCGGTGCTGCCCGGCATCGTGGCCACCGCCGCCAACCTCGGCGGACTGGCCTCGGGGCCCCTGGTCGCCGGAGCCGCCGCCGAGTGGCTGCCGACGCCCCTGATCACCACCCAGGCCATCTTCACGCTCGCCATGACAGTGTGTCTGGCGCTGGTGCTGTGCACCCCGGAGACCGTGGACCGGGAGCTGCCCGTGGTCGAACCGCCCACCCGGTTCGTCCTGTGCCCCGGCGGCCGGCGGACGTTCGGCGCGGCCGGCGCGCTGGGCGCCTTCGCCTTCGCGATCCTCGGCCTGATCTCCTCCCTCGGGGCGAGCGTGCTCCACGGCACCCTGCACACCGATTCGCACCTCGTGGTCGGCCTGGCGGCCTTCCTCATGTTCGGTTCCGCGGCGGCCGCCCAGCTGGTGCTGGGACGCCTCCCGCTGCCCCGGGTCCTGACCGTCGGGGCCGTGGTCTTCCCGGTCGGCCTGGTCCTGTGCGCCGTCGCCCTCTACCACCCGGCGCTCTGGCTCTACCTGGTCGCCGTGTCCCTGTCCGGGGCCGGCTCCGGGCTGCTGTTCAAGGGAGGCGTCGAACGTGCCGTTTCAGTGGCCGCGCCCGCCTCACGCGCGGGGGTCCTCGCCGTGTTCTTCGTGGTCGCGTACCTCGGAATGGGCCTGCCCTCCGTCCTGTTCAGCATCGCCCTGCGGCACTTCGCCGTGCAGACCGCGATGATCGGCTTCGCGGCGGTCCTCTCCTGCGGCGCCGTGGTGTCGGTCGCTTTCGCGTTGCGCGACCGCGCACCCGGTCCCGGCGCGCACTCGGCGCAGTCCGCTCGCCCCTCCTGACCTAGTGCCGCGACAGGCAACGTTCCCCCCGTCGCGACGCCCGGCACGCCCTCTCGCCGCACCTTGACGGGCAAACGGTGCCTGCCGCGGCACTAGTTGCGGCGCATGCGACACCGGTTGCCTGGGAGGCGTGGACGTGGGCACTCGGTGCGGGTACGCGTGACACCACGGCAGACGGGAGGCACGACATGTCTGCGGAATTGGCCAGAAGGATCGCACTCCCCTCCGGTGAGGTGATCGCGGCGCTCGGGCAGGGGACCTGGTACCTGGGCGAGAACCCGGCCCGGCGTGAACAGGAGATCGCCGCCCTGCGGCTGGGCCTGGACCTGGGCATGACCGTCGTGGACACGGCGGAGATGTACGGCGACGGCGCAGCCGAGGAGCTCGTCGGGGAGGCCATCCGGGGACGCCGGGAGGAGGTCTTCCTCGTCAGCAAGGTGCTGCCGGGCCACGCCGACCGGAGAGGCACCGTCGCCGCCTGCGAGGGCAGCCTGCGGCGGCTCCGTACGGAACAGCTGGACCTCTACCTGCTGCACTGGCGGGGACAGTGGCCGCTCGAGGAGACCCTTGCGGGATTCACCTACCTGATGGAGGCGGGGAAGATTCGTTACTGGGGCGTGAGCAATCTGGACGTCGCCGACATGGTCGAGCTGACCACCCTCCCCGGCGGCGACGCCGTGGCCGTCGACCAGGTGCTGTACAACCTCTCCCGGCGGGGCATCGAGTGGAATCTGCTTCCCTGGTGCCGCGAGGCCGGGGTGACGGTCATGGCCTACTCCCCGATCGAACAGGGGCGGCTGCTGAACGACCCGGCTCTGGGTGCCGTGGCCCGGGCCCTCGGAGCCACGCCGGCCCAGGTGGCACTCGCCTGGGTGCTGGAACAGGAGGTGGCCGCCATCCCGCGTTCCGGATCACCCGAACACGTCCGGGAGAACCGCGCCGCGGCGGACCTCCACCTTCCTACCGAGGCGCTCGACGCCCTCGACGAGGCGTTCCCGCCGCCCAGCGGGCCCACGCCCCTGGAGATGCTCTGAAGGAGTTGGCAGGATGGCGCGCCCCCCGCTCGTCGTCGGAATGGGGGGTTCGCTGCGCACCCCGTCGACCAGCCTCACCGCACTGTGCGTGGCGGTCGAGGGGGCGGCCGAGGCGGGCGCCGACACCCAGGTGCTCGACCTCAAGCGGCTGGATCTCCCGTTCTACATGTCCGGGCGCGGGATCCCCCCGTCCGCCCGCCGGCTTGCGGACACCGTTCAGGCCGCCGACGCCCTGCTGTGGAGCAGCCCGACGTACCACGGGTCGGTCAGCGGCGCGTTCAAGAACGCGGTGGACTGGCTCGCCCTCCTGGCCGACCACGACCCGCCCTACCTGAGCAACAAACCCGTGGGGATGCTGACGACCGCCGGTGGAGTGCAGGGCCTGCAGGCGATCAACGCGATGGAGTTCATCGTGCGGTCGCTGCGCGGGTGGGCCGTGCCGCTGGTCTTCGCGGTCCCGCGGTCCTCCCGGGTCTTCGACGGCGACGGGCGCCTCACCGACCGGGCGGTCGCGGACCAGTTGCGCGGCCTCGGCGCGGAGGTGACCTGGGCGGCCCTGCAGTTCCGGGCGGAGGGCACCTGCGACTACGCGCAGGAGCGGCCGTCCGCGGCCGTCCCGGACTGAGCCCGGCCCTGCGCACGCAGGGACGCCGGGGGTGCCCCTCCTCAGGGCCCGGTCCGCTCCACGGGCCGTCGGCGCTCGCCGCGCGCCTCCAAGCGCCCCGGCGGGAAGTGCGGCAGCACGTGCTCGGCCAGTTCGTCGATCACTTCGGCGACCGGGCGGCGGCTGTGCTTGAAGTTGATCATCAGCTGGTCGATGCCGATGTCCTGCCAGGCCCGCATCATCGCCAGGAACGACACCCGTCCCACCGAGAAGCCCTGGTGGATGCGCCGGGGCAGGGCCAGCGGGTCGGCGGTCAGGTCGAGATAGGTGGCCTGGGCGTACGGTTTGAAACCCCCGCCATCGCCCTCGGTCAGCTCCCGCCACCGCTGGATGTTCTCGGCCTGCTGCTGGAGCGGCGGGGTGTAGTACAGCCAGCCGTCCATGTTGTCGGCGATCCACCGTACGTCCTGCCTGCCGCGTCCCGTCATCAGAACGGGGATCCGCTGGTACACCGGCTTGGGCAGCAGATCGGTGCCGCGCATCCGGCCGAGCGGCGACTCCACGTGCGGGAAACGGTGCTCGAGGACGACACGGAAGTACTCCAGCGACTGCCGGAACCTCTCGGCCCGGGCGCCCAGGTCCTGGCCGAAGGCCGGGAACTCCACGGGCCGGTCACCGGTGGCCACCCCGAGCAGGAGCCGTCCGCCTGACAGCTGGTCCACCGAGGCGGCCGCCTTGGCTGTGTGCAGCGGATGCCGCAGCGGCATGACGATGCTGGCGGTCCCCAGTGTGATCGAGGTGGTGCGGGCGGTGAGCTGCCCCAGGTACACCCACGGGTCGAAGACCTGCCCGGCGTCCCCGAAGTTCGGGTCCAGCAGCGGTACGTCACGGACCCACACCGAGGCGAAGCCGGCCCGCTCGGCCTGTTGGATCCGCTCGATGTGCCCGGCCAGGGACGGCACGGGCCCGTCGAAGCCCTCCAGGGGCGTGATGGCGCCCACGGTCATCCTGCCGCCGGGATACGCCCTGGCCATGGCCGCGTGCTCGGAAAACGGCCGCTGCGCCGCGCCTTCGACATCGACGGGTGAGTCGGCTGAGGGAACTGTCGGTTGTGTCATGCGATCCTCCGGCGAGTCGGCCGTGTCCGGGTCCGCCTCCGTGCGCTGCCCGTGCCGGGGCGCGCCGCGCCAGGGCCCGTGACGCCTGCCGAGGCGGCGGGTTCCCGTGCCGCCGAGGGCAAATCCGTGACGACCCGGCAATTCCCGACCCGCCGCGACGATTTCGTGCGACGCGTGCGGCGTCGTGCCGCTGTGAGCGACGGGAAGCCCGCCGAGGGGCGCGCGCGGTGTTCCCGGCCTTGTTTGCGCACGGCCGTCACCGGCGGAGAGTTCCGCCACGTGACGTCCCGGTCACCGGGCGAGTTGCAGGAAGTGGTGGAGCCGGTCCACCCGGCTGACCGGGCGCGTCATCCGGCGACAGTGGCATGGGCCGCACGAACCGCGGCAAGGATGGTCTGGGGGTTGGCCGGCACCGGAACGCCCTGGACCGCCACGGTCGGCGTTGCGCTCACGCCCCGCTGGATGGCCGTCGCCGTCACGTAGGCGCTCCAGTCCAGATAGGCGCCCTGCAGGACGCACGCCGCGAACGAGCTGTCCGTCAGTCCCACCGTGTGGCCGAGCTCGACCAGTTCCTCGTCGGACAGGCCCGGCCCGCCCTCGGGGGGCTGGTTGGCGAACAGCGCGTACAGGTACTCCATGAAGTGGCCGCCGTCGGACGCGCAGCCCGAGGCCGCCGAGGCACGGGAGGAGTACCGGGTGGTGGACAGGCCGTCGAGAAAGCCCATCGGGTGGTAGACGAGACTGATCGCCTCGTTCGCCACCAGCTCGTCAAGGATCGGCCCGCTCCTCGCCTCGAACTGCTTGCAGAACGGGCACAGAAAGTCGATGAAGGCATCTACCTGTACCGGGCCGGCTCCGACGACGATGCCGTCCCCGCTCGGCGAGGCATCGGCCGGAACGCGGGAGGGCGGGCTGATGTGGGGCGTCTGAGTACTCATGCCGGGTCCTCTGTCGTGAAATCGATGGAATTCGCGTCATAACACGTGTCAGGAACGGCGAGCCGGCCGCGGGCCAGAGGCCCGCCGTGTGCGCCGGGCCCTCGAGTGCGGCACCGAAAGGCGCACATGCCGCGCCACCGCTTCTTCCAGCCTCCCACCGGCCCGGTGGATGTCAAAAGCGCTTGCGAGCGATTCTCATGGCGTGCGCCAACCGTGTTCCGGGCGCCGACTCGGCACAGGTCAGTGGTGTGGTCGGTGCCCTGAGGCGGCCGTCGCCGGTTGGGTCCGGTGGCGGGCCAGCAGGTGATAGAGCTCCTGGTACGCGCAGGCCATGTTGAGGGTGTCGAACCGTTGGCGTACTCGTTCCCGGCTGGCCCGCGGAGAGAGACGCTCGACAGAGCGGAGCGCCGCGGGCAGTTGTTCGGGCCGGTCGCAGACGAAGCCGGTGACGCCGTCATCGACGATTTCCGGTACCGAGCCGCGGCGCAGGGCGACGACCGGTGTGCCGCAGGCCATGGCCTCCACCATGACCATGCCGAAGGGCTCCTCCCAACAGATGGGGAAGACAAGGCACCGGGCGTAGGCGAGCAGGTCGAGTTTGGTGGCGTGATCGGCTTCGCCGATCCATCGGGCGTCCTCGCCCAGCCGGGGCACGATCTCCGCGTCGATATAGGCGCGCTCCGCCGGGTCGTTGCAGGCGCCGGCGAGGACGATCGGCATGTCCGCCCGGCGGGCCGCGTCAATGGCCAGGTGGACTCCCTTCTCCGCCGCGAGTCGGCCGAGGAAAACGGCGTAGCGGCCCTTGCGGGGGCGGTACGGGTAGTCGGCGGTGCGGACCGCGTTGTATATCTGGCCGGCCCACGGGAGGTCCGGGGCCTGTGCCTGCTGGGCTCGGGAGAGGGCAACCGGATGCACCGTGTCGCCCAGGGCGCGATAGTACTCGCCGGTTACTCCGGTCACGGGTCCGTGCGCGGTCACCACGGTGGGGGCGCTGCGTAGGCGTGCCTGGAGGGGGCCCGCGGTGCTGTGGTCGTGGATGATGTCGGGACGCAGAGAGACGAGAGTTCTGGCCGCTCGCGCGGCATGCACCACTTCCGGGCCCACCGTTCCCAGGCGGTCGCCCTGGGGGGTTTCGTAGGTGGCGACGAAGCGGCCCCGAGTTCCGTTGTGTCCCGCGCCGATGACGGTGACCCGGTGGCCCAATTCGACGAGCCCGTCGACCAGGGCCGCGCACATCGCCTCGATCCCTCCGTAGCCCGCCGGCGGCAGCTCGAACCAGGGCGTCGAGATCATCGCGATGTCCAGCGGACGGATGCCGGGCATGTCGTTCACTCTCCTGCCGACACCAGGTCAGCGGGTCGGTCGTGTTTATGGTTCCCTGCCGCGCACAGGGGCCGACGGGGCTGGCGCACGATCTCGGTGTCGTCGGCCAGCCCTGTCAGGTGGGTCGACTCACCGTCCACGTCCAGTTCGACACGTCGGTCGGCCAGCGGGATGTTGTGGATGCGCAGACTTCCGTAACGAGCCGGCCAGGCCGGGTCGACCCACACCTGACCGTGCGACATCCAGGGGTCGATCCGCAGCAGCGCGCGTACCAGTTGGACCGGGGTGGCAGCGGCCCAGGCCTGGGGGGAGCACGAGGTGGGATACGGCAGCGGCGTGTCGTATTCGCCGCGATCGAAGCCGCAGAACAGCTCGGGCAGCCGGCCGCCGAAGGCCTCCGCGGCGTCGAGGATGCCGGTCGCCACCCGCTGGGCATGTTCCACGAAGCCGTACCGCATCAGGCCTGTGGTCACGATGGCGTTGTCGTGCGGCCAGACCGAGCCGTTGTGGTAACTCATGGGGTTGTACGCACCCATCGTGGTCGCCAGGGTGCGCACGCCCCAGCCGGTGAACATTTCCGGTGACAGCAGCCGCTCCGCCACCTGCTCGGCCTTGTCGCGGTCGGCGATCCCGGTCCAGAGGCAGTGACCCATGTTGGAGGCCAGCGCGTCGATCGGGCGTTTGTCCCGGTCGAGGCCGACCGCGTACCAACCGCGTTCAGGCAGCCAGAACCGCTCGTTGAAGGCCTCCTTCAGCGCGGTCGCCCGCTGCGTCCAGTGGTCGACCGCATTCAGGTCGCCGGCCTCGTGGGCGAAGTGCGAGCGCACGACATAGGCCGCGTAGACGTAGCTCTGCACCTCGCACAGGGCGATCGGCGGTTCGGCCAGGGTGCCGTCGGCGAAGTTGATGCCGTCGTAGGAGTCCTTCCACCCCTGGTTGAGCAGGCCGTTGGCGGTCATCCGCTGGTACTCCACGAAGCCGTCGCCGTCCCGGTCGCCGTACTCCTCGACCCACTGCAGCGCCCGGTCGGCATGCGGCAGCAGCGCCTCGACGGCATCGGGGGCGAGGCCCCACCGGCTGAGCTCCCCCAGGAGGATGACGAACAACGGGGTGGCGTCGGCAGTGCCGTAATAGACGCTGCCGCCGCCACGGGCCAGGGGGAAGTCCAGGCCGAACCGGGTTTCGTGCAGGATGCGCCCGGGCTGTTCCTCGGTGTTCGGGTCCACCTTGCGGCCCTGGTCGCGGGCCAGGGTGCGCAGGGTGCCCAGGGCCAGGGCCTGGTCGAGCGGCAGTGCCATGTACGAGGACAGCAGCGAGTCGCGGCCGAACAGGGCCATGAACCAGGGGGCACCTGCGGCGACCGCCGTGTCCTCGGGGTGCCGCGGGTCGAAGATGCGCAGCGCGCCCAGGTCCTCAAGGCTGCGCCGCAGCGTCTTGCGCAGCTCGGGGTCCTCGATGTCGGCGATGCGCGGTGCGCTCTCCCGCCAGGCGCGCAGACGGCGCGCCGGCGCGGACTCGCTGGGCTCCGTGCCCGGGTGGAAGACGCCGTGGGCCTGCTCGCCCTCGACGCTGGGGCGGACCAGGACGGTGGTGTTCCATTCGCCGCGCGCCGGCACCTCGGCCAGGAAATGCAGCCCGTCCGGCCGCGCGGTGGCATCGCTGCTCTCCACCCGCACGCCGCGCAGGGAATCACCCGAGTGCAACGACAGTTCCAGAGCATTGCCGGTGGGCGTGGCGCTGATGTCGCCCACCACGCGTACGCGACTCTCCTTGACCGCGAACACGTCGGCGAAGTCGGCACCCGCGCGCAGTGCGACCGGCACCGTCATGGGACGCGTGCTGAGGTTGCGCAACCGGAGGTCCTCGCGCATCCCCTCGCCGACGTAGCGCCGGCGTTCCAACAGGAGTTCGCTCTGCGCGCCGTGGGGCGGAACGCGGGAGACGAACGTAGTGCTGTAGGGATCCCGGGAAAGCACGGTGAGGTGGTGCGGCCAGCGGCCGTCCACCCGGATCTGCCAGTCGGAGATGACCCGCATGTCGCGGAAGAACAGCCCCTGCGGCGCCTCGGCCTCCATGTCGCCCGAGGTGCCCGAGACGCAGAACGTCGGCCCCTCGACCAGTGTGACGGTGGCTGCCGTGTGTACGGCCGGTTCCGTTTCTTCGATGATGGTGCCGACCTCGTCGGTCATGGCTCCTCCTAGCCCGGGGCGTAGACGAGAGCCTCGAAGTCCCGGGGCAGCTGGGACATCACGTGGCGGAATTCGCCGTGACTGACCGCGTCCCTCAGGGTGCTCAACACGGCCCGCACGCCCTCGCGGGCCTCGTCCGGGCTCACCCGTGCTCGCCTGCTGACCCGATTGATGAACTCGTCGAGTCCGAAGGCCTCGGCCTCCGGAGTGGGAGAGACCAGCGGTTCCTTGAGCGGCTTGGGCAGTTCGGACGCGAGGTCGTCCGCCTCACCCCTGGTGATCCGCTCGGCCAGTGTTTCCAGGGTGGCGCGGATGAGGGGCTCCGCCTTTTCCGGGGGGACAGAGGCGCGCCGGGCGACGGTGTTGAGGAAGGTGTCGTAGTCCATGAGCCGTCCTTTTTCTGAAGCCTTGCAGCTGTCAGGGGTGGGGCCTGGGACAGCCACCGAAGGGTGGTGTGTATGCCGGGCGGCGGGCTGACGCGCGTCGTGGTGCCTGCGCCTCAGCAGCCGACGACATCGGACATGTCTATGCTCCGGGATGTGGGCCGCACTCTGCCTGCTCCCGACGGGAGGAAAAACGGTAGCCCCGGTACACCTCCGAGGACGAGTACAGACGGCCTCCACCACGCGAAGCCGTGCTCCTCGGGAACGCCGGCGCCGGTCTGCCGCGTGTGCGTCAGGGTGCCGTGCCTGGGGGCGCGGTCGCTTTTCCCGCCGCTGCGTTCCGGCCGGCCCGTTCGGCCCGTTCGCCGTCGGTAGCGTTCGATGCGGGCGGGCTGTCGGGGGCGATGTCCGTCAGCCGCACTTCCAGATCGATGGACCCGTGGGGGCACGGCCGACCCGGCTCTCACCCGCACCCAGGTGATGGGCATGATCCCGGACGGCCGGACGGCCGTCCGGGATCACGCCCGCGCATGTCGTGCTGCTCTGGCAGGGCAGGACGAAGCGTTCTTTTTCGGCCTCGGGTGCGGAGGCGCTCAGCAGGGGGCTCTGCGAATCTCGACCGGGTAACAAAACAGCCAATGGCGGCGCGGGCGGGAGCGAACGACGCCGTCCGTGCCCGGTGAGGAGGCGAGAGGCATGGCCGTGATGGGCGTGTCGAAGTTCGAGAGGTTCTTTCGCGCCGCCGCAGGCCTCGACGTGGACAAGAACGACCTGAAGCGGTACAGCGACTTCGTCGATGCCAAGCTCTACGACCTCCTCATCATCGGCCAGGCGTCGGCCAGTGCCAACGACAGGGACACCGTCGAACCGTGGGACCTGCCGATCACCAAGGGCCTCCAGGAGAGCATCCACCGGTTCCGGCGGCTCGACGAGGAGGTCGAACTCAAGCCGATCCTGGAACAGCTCGCCGCGCACCCTCCCCTCGACAGGGCGCCCACCCCGGAGACCGAAGAGCGCTACCCCGAGATCATCGGCGGTCTCAGCGTCGCCCTCGCCGAGACATTCAAGATCATGTATCCGGATGTCAAGAACCCGCAGACCAGTCACTGGGAGGGCGTGACCGCGGTGTTCGACCGGCTGCTGTAGCAGTCGTGCCCCAGTGCACGTCGCCGTGGTCGTCCTCCACCGGGACGGCAGTTCCGGCTGATCGCGCGCAGACGCGCTCGGGGCAGCCTCGGCCGGGCGTTGCAGTCCCGGCCCGGAAAAGGGATCCGGACGGGCCCTGCCGGCTGTCCCGGCCGCCCGCCTCGTACAACCAGCGACTCGTGAAGGGAGCCGTACCGTGACACAGGAACTCCGGGGGATGCGGGTGGGAATTCTGGCCACCGACGGCGTCGAACGCGTGGAACTCGAACAGCCACGCGGTGCGTTGCACGGCGCAGGCGCGAAGACCGAGATTCTCTCGCTCCATCACGGCGAGATCCAGGCCCGCCAGTTCGACCTCAATGCGGCGGGAACCTTCCCCGTGGACCGCTTGGTCGCCGACGCCTCCGTCGACGACTACCACGCCCTGCTCATGCCCGGCGGCACCATGAACCCTGACCAGCTGCGCATGAACCGGGACGCGGTGCAGTTCGCCAAGGACTTCATGGCCAGCGGGAAACCGGTCGCGTCGATCTGCCACGGGCCGTGGACCCTGGTGGAAGCCGACGCCGTGCGCGGTCGCCGCCTGACGTCCTGGCCCAGCATCCGCACCGACCTGCGCAACGCCGGCGCGGAGGTCGTGGACGAGGAGGTGGTCGTCGACGGGCAGCTGATCACCAGCCGCAGCCCGGCCGACCTGCCCGCCTTCTGCGCCGCAATCGTGGAGCAGTTCGCCCGGGCGCACCACCCCATGCCCGGCTGACCGTGAGGCATGGTCGCCGCGGTGGAGCACGCGGTGCACCGCGGGGCGGGCCCGCTGGGCCCGCCCTCCATCCCACGCGGGCCGGCCGCCCGTGGCGTCGCTCCGTACGGCCGCCGGCGTCAGGCAGCCGCGTCGAATGCCACCACGCCCAGGGGCGCGATCGCCGCGGTGCGCGTGCCGGCGTGGGCCTGGGAGAAGTACATCCCTGAGCCCCGCACCTCGGGCCGGGCCTGACCCTCAGTTTCCCGCCGCGAGCAGCCGACCCGGATCGTCGTCCCGCCTCCTGCCCTCACAGACCGAGCGGCGGTGCCACTTTTCGACCCGCCGGGCGCAGGCGGGTGACCGGGTGAACAGCCACTCTGGGGCCTGCAGGGATCACTCGGCGGTCCGTCGGCGGAAGGAGTGGCCATGACTGAGCAGGCCCGCAGGACCATTGCCTCGTACGCGACGTACCAGGAAGCCGAACGTGCCGTCGACTACCTCGCCGACCAGGGCTTTCCCGTCCAGAAGGTGGCGATCATCGGCCGGGACGTGCGCCTGGTCGAACAGGTGATCGGTCGCATGGGGTACGGCACGGCCGCCCTCCACGGCGCATCCGCCGGAGCGCTGCCCGGCGTACTCATCGGCTGGATCTTCGGGCTGCTGAACTGGCTGGATCCGGTCGTCTCCGGTGTGCTCCTCGCCCTGTACGGGCTGATCTTCGGCGCGGTCGTCGGTGCGCTGCTCGGCGTGCTGCTGCACGCGGCCCAGCGCGGCCGCCGGGACTTCGCCTCGGTCCGCACGATGGAGCCCAGCCGGTACGAGGTCGTGGCGGACGAGGACGTCGCCGATGAGGCCGTCCGGCTGCTCGCCGGGCTGGACGGCAGGTCCGACGCGGAGAGCGCCCCCTCCAGGGGCGGCCCCCCGCGCAGCGACCCCGCCCCCAGCTGAACGTATTTCGAAGCCGGGCGGACAGGGCCCGGAGGATGAACGGTCGCCGACGGACGTCGACCGCGGAAGGAGTTCCTCATGGCCAAGGCAGTGGGCATTGACCTGGGCACCACCAACTCGGTGATCGCCGTGTGGGAGGGCGGCGAGCCGGTCGTCGTGCCCAACAGCGAAGGCAGCCGGACCACACCGTCCGTGGTGGCCTTCACCGACACCGGCGAGCGCCTGGTGGGCCAGTTGGCCCGCCGTCAGGCGATCCTCAATCCCAAGGGCACCATCTACTCGGCGAAGCGGTTCATCGGCCGGCGCTTCGACGAGGTCACCGAAGAAGCCAAGGCCGTCGCCTACGACGTCGTCCCCGGAGAGAACGGCGAAGCCCGATTCAAGGTGCGCGACAAGCTCTACGCGCCTGAGGAGATCAGCGCCCTGGTGCTGCGCAAGCTCGCCGACGACGCCTCGAAACAGCTGGGGGAACGGGTCACGGAGGCCGTCATCACCGTGCCCGCCTACTTCAACGACGCCCAGCGCACCGCCACCCGCGACGCGGGCCGGATCGCGGGCCTGGAAGTACTGCGGATCATCAACGAGCCGACCGCGGCCGCCCTCGCCTACGGGATGGACAAGAAGGGGCACGAGACGGTGCTCGTCTTCGACCTCGGCGGCGGCACGTTCGACGTGAGCATCCTCGACGTCGGCGACGGCGTGGTCGAGGTGCGCTCCACGGCGGGTGACAGCCACCTGGGCGGCGACGACTTCGACAGGCGTCTGGTCGACTACCTCGCGGACGAGTTCCAGAAGGAGAACGGCATCGACCTGCGCAAGGACCCGCAGGCGCTGCAACGCCTCTTCGAGGCGGCGGAGAAGGCCAAGGTCGAGCTCAGCTCCGTCACCCAGACCCAGGTCAACCTGCCGTTCATCACCGCCGACGCCTCAGGGCCCAAGCACCTCACCGCCACGATCATGCGGTCCACGTTCGAGCAGATCACCGCCGACCTGGTGGAGCGCTGCCTGGGACCGGTGCAGCAGGCCATGGCCGACGCCAAGGTCGGCGAGAACGACATCGACGAGGTCATCCTCGTAGGCGGCTCCACCCGCATCCCCGCCGTCCAGGCGCTGGTGCGACGGCTGACCGGCGGCAAGGAACCCAACATGAGCGTCAACCCCGATGAGGTCGTGGCGCTGGGCGCCGCGATCCAGGCCGGGGTGCTCAAGGGCGAGGTCAAGGATGTCCTGCTGCTCGACGTCACCCCGCTGTCGTTGGGAGTGGAGACGCGCGGCGGAGTGATGACGAAGATCGTCGAGCGGAACACCACCATCCCGGTGCGCCGCGGCGAGACCTTCTCCACCGCCGAGGACAACCAGCCTGCCGTCGATGTGGTGGTCCTCCAGGGCGAGCGCGAGCGGGCCGCCGACAACCGGGCGCTCGGCCGGTTCCAGCTCACCGACATCCGGCCGGCGCCGCGGGGCGAACCCCAGATCGATGTCACTTTCGACGTCGACGCCAACGGCATCCTCAACGTCAGCGCGCGCGACAAGGACACCGGCAAGGAACAGGGCATCACCATCAGTGAGAGCTCCAACCTCGACCGGAGCGAGGTCGAGCGCATGGTCCAGGAGGCCGAGCGCAACCAGGGCCAGGACCAGGCCCTGCGCGAGGCCGTTGACGCCCGCAACGAACTGGACGCGATCGCCTACCAGGTCGAAAAGCGCCTGAGCGAACTGGGCGACGCCGCACCCGCGCACGAAAAGGCCCGTGCGGAGATGCTGGTGGCCGAGGCCCGCGACGCGGTCAAGAACGAGGCCGGAGTGGACAAGGTCAGGCCGCTGATCTCCGAACTCCAGCAGATCCACGCCGGGCTCGCCGCCCACCAGACCGAAGCCGCGGCGGCGAGTGGTCCGTCGGAAACCACCGGGCCGGACGGCTCCGGGCAGGGCGGGGCCGGCACCGAGGAAGACGTGATCGACGCCGAGTTCGACAAGGGCTGAGGTACCTGCCATGCCGATGACTCCCCACGACCGATCGTCCGACCTGCCGCCCGAGGGCGCCGCACAACCGCAGGGCGACCTGCCCGAGCCCGCGCCGTCGGCCCCGGAGGCCGAACCGGGGCCCGACGCGGCGACCGGTCCGGCCGGGGCCGAGGACGAGTACGCGGCCGCGCTCAAAGAGGTCGAGGACCGCTGGCGGCGTGCCCTCGCCGACCTGGACAACCTGCGCAAGCGACACGCCAGGGAACTGGACCGGGAGCGCGCGGCCGAACGTGCCCGCACGGCCGCGGCCTTCCTTCCCGTCATCGACAACCTCGAACTGGCTCTGACCCACGCGGGCTCCGATCCCGGGGCGATCGTCGAGGGGGTTCGCGCCGTGCGCGACCAGGCCGTGTCCATTCTCGAACGCCTGGGTTACGAGCGTCACGCCGAGACAGGCGTCCCGTTCGACCCCTCTCGGCAGGAGGTCGTCGGCGTGGTCCAGGACCCCGACGCCGAACCGAACACCGTGGCGCAGGTGCTGCGCCCCGGCTACGGCGAGGCCGAGCGGCAGCTGAGGCCGGCTGCCGTGACCGTCGCCAAGCGGGAGTGAGCGGCCATGGCACGTGATTTCTACGAGGTTCTCGGGGTCCCGCGCAACGCCGACAAGGACGAGATCCAGCGGGCGTATCGCAAGCTGGCCCGCAAGTACCACCCCGATGTCAACAAGGACCCGGCGGCGGAGGAGCGCTTCAAGGAGATCAACGACGCCTTCAGCGCCCTGTCCGACCCGGACCAGCGGAAGCGTTACGACCGCTTCGGCGAGGACTTCCGGAAGGTCCCCGAGGACTGGGAGGAGCGGGTCGGTGCCGGCGCGGGCGCGGGACCCGGCGGCGGCTACCGCTGGTCCACCGGGGGCGGCCCCCGGGGCCGGTACGCCACCAGTGGCTTCGGGCCGGAGGGTGTCGACATCGACGACCTGTTCGGCTCGTTCTTCGGGGGCGCCGGACGCATGCGTGTCCCCGGAGCCGACCAGGAAGCCGAACTGCCGCTCACCGTCGAGGAGGCCTACCGCGGAGGCCGTCGCACCGTCACGCTCGCCGGTCCCAGCGGGCAGCCGCGGCGGTACGAGGTCGACGTGCCACCGGGTGTCACCGAAGGGCAGCGTATCCGGCTGGCGGGCGAGGGCGGCCGGGGCAGCGGTGACGCCCCCGCGGGGGACCTGTACCTGCGGGTGCACATCCTGCCGCACCCCCAGTTCCACCTCGTCGGCCGGGACGTGTACGTGGAGCTTCCGGTCACCCCCTGGGAGGCCGCGCTGGGCGCGACGGTTCCGGTGCCCACGCCGAGTGGGGCGACGGCCAAGGTGCACGTGCCCGCGGGCTCGTCCAGCGGCCGGCTGCTGCGGCTGCGCGGTGAGGGCATGCCGAACCCGCGCGGCGCGAACGGCGACCTCTACGCCGAGGTCCGGATCATGGTGCCGTCCAAGCTCAGCGACCAGGAGCGCGCACTTTTCGAGGAGCTCGCCGCCGTCTCCTCGTTCGACCCCAGGAGGACGCGATGAGTGACCCACGCCTCGGGGCGCGCCAGGCGTCTCGGCTGACACTTCCCGCGTCGGCACGCGTCAGCTACGCGATCGTGCCGGTGCCCAGGCTCTCTCTGCAGACCGTGGCCCGCCGCTCCGGCGTCCATCCCGACCTCATCCGCCGGTTCGTCGCTCTGGGCCTGGTCGAGGCCGAGCGCGACGCCGCCGGGGGACTGGTGTTCGAACCCACGGCACCGGCCGCCCTCGCCCGCGTCCAGCGGCTGCGCACCGGGCTGTGCCTCAACTACGCATCCATCGGCCTGGTGCTCGACCTGCTGGACCGCATCAGCCTGCTCGAAGCCGCACTGCGCCGCGCCGGTACGAGGAGTGAAACACCCCCATGGACATGAACCGTCTCACCCAGAAGTCCCAGGAAGCCCTTCAGGAGGCCCAGAGTGCGGCCGTCCGCATGGGGCAGACCGAGGTCGACGGGGAACACCTGTTGCTCGCTCTCCTCGAGCAGGAGGAGGGTCTGATCCCACGGTTGCTGGAAGGTGTCGGCGCCGACCCGGAGGAGCTGCGCGCCGCCGTGCGCGAGGAACTCTCCCGCCGCCCGAAGGTCACCGGCCCCGGCGCGGCGCCCGGCCAGGTCTTCGTCACCCAGCGCCTGTCCCGCCTGCTCGACGCGGCCGAGCGGGAGGCCAAACGCCTCAAGGACGAGTACGTGTCCGTGGAGCACCTCCTGCTCGCCCTTGCCGAGGAGGGCTCGGCGACCGCCGCCGGACGCCTGCTCAAGGAGCACGGCGTGACCCGGGAGTCGTTCCTCAGCGCGCTGACCCAGATCCGCGGCAACCAGCGGGTCACCTCCGCCAACCCCGAAGTGGCCTACGAGGCTCTGGAGAAGTACGGCCGCGACCTGGTCCTCGAGGCCCGCTCCGGGCGGCTGGACCCGGTCATCGGCCGGGACGCGGAGATCCGCCGGGTCACCCAGATCCTCAGCCGCAAGACCAAGAACAACCCCGTCCTCATCGGCGACCCAGGCGTCGGCAAGACCGCCATCGTCGAGGGCCTGGCCCAGCGCATCGTCCGCGGCGACGTGCCCGAGGGCCTGCGCGACAAGACGGTGTTCGCCCTCGACATGGGCTCCCTGGTCGCCGGCGCCAAGTACCGCGGCGAGTTCGAGGAACGCCTCAAGGCCGTGCTCAGCGAGGTCAAGGCCGCCCAGGGGCAGATCCTGCTCTTCGTCGACGAACTGCACACCGTCGTCGGCGCGGGCGCCGCCGAAGGGGCCATGGACGCGGGCAACATGCTCAAGCCGATGCTCGCCCGTGGCGAACTGCACATGATCGGCGCCACCACCCTCGACGAGTACCGCAAGCACATCGAGAAGGACGCCGCCCTCGAACGCCGCTTCCAGCAGGTCATGGTCGACGAGCCGAGCGTGGAGGACACCATCTCCATCCTGCGCGGACTGCGCGAACGCCTGGAGGTCTTCCACGGAGTCAAGATCCAGGACACCGCGCTGGTCGCCGCGGCGACCCTCTCCCACCGCTACATCACCGACCGCTTCCTGCCGGACAAGGCCATCGACCTCGTCGACGAGGCCTGCGCCCGCCTGCGTACCGAGATCGACTCCATGCCCGCCGAACTCGACGAGATCACCCGCCGGGTGACCCGTCTGGAGATCGAGGAGGCGGCCCTGTCCAAGGAGACGGACCCGGCCAGCAAGGCGCGTCTGGAGGAGCTGCGCAAGGAACTGGCCGACCTGCGCGCCGAGGCCGACGCCAAGCGCGCCCAGTGGGAGGCCGAACGGCAGGCCATCCGCCGGGTGCAGGAACTGCGCCAGGAACTGGAACAGGTCCGGCAGCAGGCGGAGGAGGCCGAGCGCAACTACGACCTCAACCGCGCGGCCGAACTGCGGTACGGCAAGCTCCAGGAGCTGGAGCGGCGGCTGAAGGCCGAGGAGGAGAAACTGGCGGCCAAGCAGGGCCAGGACCGGCTGCTGCGCGAGGTCGTCACCGAGGAGGAGATCGCCGAGATCGTCGCCGCCTGGACCGGCATCCCCGTCGCGCGTCTCCAGGAGGGCGAACGCGAGAAACTGCTGCGCCTCGACGAGATCCTGCGCGAGCGCGTCATCGGCCAGGACGAGGCCGTCAAACTCGTCACCGACGCCATCATCCGCGCCCGCTCCGGCATCCGCGACCCACGCCGCCCCATCGGCTCGTTCATCTTCCTCGGCCCCACCGGCGTAGGGAAGACCGAACTGGCCAAGACCCTCGCCCAGGCCCTGTTCGACTCCGAGGAGAACATGATCCGCCTCGACATGAGCGAGTACCAGGAGCGGCACACCGTCAGCCGGCTCATGGGCGCACCGCCCGGATACGTCGGTTACGAGGAAGGCGGCCAGCTCACCGAGGCCGTACGCCGCAAGCCGTACTCGGTCGTGCTGTTCGACGAGATCGAGAAGGCGCACACCGACGTCTTCAACACCCTGCTGCAGATCCTCGACGACGGCCGCATCACCGATGCCCAGGGCCGCACCGTCGACTTCCGCAACACCGTCATCATCATGACGTCCAACATCGGCTCCGTGCACCTCCTCGACGGCGTCACCGCCGAGGGTGAGATCAAGCCGGACGCCCGCGCCCTGGTGATGAGCGAGCTGCGCGGGCACTTCCGCCCGGAGTTCCTCAACCGCGTCGACGACATCGTGCTGTTCAAGCCACTCGGTGAGCGGCAGATCGAGCGCATCGTGGAGCTGCAGTTCAACGAGCTGCGCCGCCGCCTCGCCGAACGCCGCATCACCGTCGAACTCACCGACGCCGCCCGGGAGCTGATCGCCCATCAGGGCTACGACCCGGTGTACGGGGCCCGGCCGCTGCGCCGCTACATCTCCCACGAGGTCGAGACAATGATCGGGCGCGCCCTGCTGCGCGGCGACGTCCAGGAAGGCGCCACGATCCGCGTCGACGCCGAGGCCGGGGAACTGGTGGTCACCTACGAGCGGCCCGAGGACGTGGAAGGAGCGCGGGCGGCATGAGCACGATGCAGGCCACGACCGTCAAGTGCCCGAACTGCGGGCGCACCAACCGCGTGCCCGCGGCCGCGGAGGGCCGCCCCAAGTGCGGCCACTGCAAGCACCCCCTACCGTGGATGGTGGACGCGGGCGACGACGACTTCGCCGAGGTCGCCGAGCGGGCCGACGTCCCCGTCGTGGTCGACCTGTGGGCCACCTGGTGCGGCCCCTGCCGCATGGTCAGCCCCGCCCTGGAGAAGGTCGCCACCGACCTCGCCGGCCGAATCAAACTCGTCAAGGTCGACGTCGACAAGAACCCGAGGCTGTCGCAGCGTTTCGAGGTCCAGGCGGTACCGACACTGCTCATCCTCGACAAGGGCAGAGTCGTCGCCCGGCAGGCGGGGGCGGCGCCCGCCCCCGCTCTGCGCAAGTGGGTAGAACAGTCGATCACGGCCCGGGAAAGGTGATCCGGATGACCTTGCACGCAGACCCCCACCTCGCGCTCGTCCGGCCGGTCCAGCCGCTGACCCCACAGGGGTGTCAGGAGTGTCTGCTGCTCGGCTCCCCGTGGGTCCACCTGAGGCTCTGCCTGACCTGCGGGCACGTCGGCTGCTGCGACTCCTCGCCGAACAAGCACGCCCGCAAGCACGCGGCCGCCGACGCCCATCCGATCGTGCAGTCGTTCCAGCCCGGCGAGGACTGGCGCTGGTGCTACGTCCACGAGGCGTTCGTCTGATGTCCGGCGACCAGTCGCCGCCGGGCGAAGAGCCGGTGCCGCAGGAAACGGACGAGGCCGTCTTCTGGGAGACCCCGGACATCTACGGCGCGTACCCGCGCCTTACCGAGGACCAGATAGCACGTCTGGAGGAGCTCGGGGAACGCCGGAGCATGGCGCCGGGCGACGTGTTGATCCGGGAGGGGGAGCGCTGCGAGACGTTCTTGGTCGTCCTCAGCGGTTCCGTCGCCATCGTCGAGGGCTACGGCACTCCCGAGGAGCACCTGCTGCGTGTGCACGGCCCCGGTCGCTTCATCGGCGAACTCGGGCTGCTGCACGGACAGGTGGCCTTCTACACCGCTGTCGCCAGGGAGCCGGGCGAGGTCCTCGCCGTCCCCTTGGACCAGTTGCGCCACCTGGTGTCCCAGGACTCCAACATCGGGGACGTCGTGCTGCGCGCCTGTCTGGGCCGTCGCGCGCTGCTGGTCGGAGAGGGCGCCGGCTTCCGCATCGTCGGCTCGCGCTACTCGCCCGACACCAGGCGGCTGCGCGAGTTCGCCGTCCGCAACCGGCTGCCGCACCGGTGGATCGACCTGGAGACCGACGAGGAGGCCGAGGAGCTGCTGCGCCGCTTCGGCGTCAGCCCGGAGGAGACACCGCTCGTCATCTGGCGGGACACCACCCTGTTGCGCAACCCCAGCAACGCGGAACTGGCCCGTCTCATCGGTCTGCCGTCACTGCCTGCCGGAGACAGCCACCGCGACGTCCTCATCGTCGGATCCGGACCCGCCGGCCTCGCTGCCGCGGTGTACGCCGCCTCCGAGGGCCTGAGCACCACCGTGGTGGAGGCGTTGGCCACCGGCGGCCAGGCCGCCACGTCGTCCCGCATCGAGAATCTGCTCGGCTTCCCCTCCGGCATCTCCGGCGCCGAACTCGCCGAACGTGCCCTGCTGCAGGCCGACAAGTTCGGCGCCAGGCTCAGCATTCCGGCCGAGGCGGCCGGTCTCCATCGCAAGGACGACGACCACTATGTGGTGGCGTTCACCGACGGCAGCGAGATCGCCGCCCGCGCCGTCGTCCTGGCCACGGGTGCCCGCTACCGTCGGCTCCAGGTGCCCGGCATCGAACGCCTGGAGGGAACGAGCGTCCACTACTCGGCGACCGTCTACGAGGCCCAGCAGTGCCGCTCCGACCCGGTGGCCGTCGTCGGCGGAGGCAACTCGGCGGGCCAAGCGGTGCTGTTCCTCGCCCAGTACGCGCCGAAGGTGTACCTGCTGGTCCGAGGACCCAGCCTTGAGGCCGACATGTCCCGCTACCTGGTCGACCAGGTAGTGGGACACCCGCGGGTGGAGGTCATGCTGCACACCGAGGTCAGCGAGGTCATCGGCCAGGAAGTGCTGGAGGAGCTCGACGTGGTCGACAACCGCACGGGCGAGCACCGCCGGCTCGCGGTACGGAGCCTGTTCGTCTTCACCGGCGCCGACCCCCACACCGAGTGGCTCGCCGGCACCATCGCCCTCGACTCCCGCGGCTTCGTCCTCACCGGACCGGAGGCCCAGGGAGCCTGCGCCCACCCCGAGGTGTGGCAGGGCCGCGGGCGCGCGTGCATGAGCCTGGAGACCAGCCTGCCCGGGGTCTTCGCGGCCGGGGACGTCCGTAGCGGCTCGGTGAAGCGGGTGGCCTCCGCGGCCGGTGAGGGCGCGATGGCCATCCATTACGTGCACCGGCACCTGGGGCACTCGGCCGCACCCGGCACCACGGGCACGTCCACTGCCGCGGGCAGCTCGGACGTCCCCCCACGCAGACGTCACAAGGAGTCCGCATGGCTCGCATGACACATGGCGGGCGATGAGATCACGAGAAGGAAGAAGGAGGCGATGGCGATGGCCATGCCCGTACGGCGCCACCGCGGTGGCGGTCTGCAGGAAAGGCCCGTCTGGGTACCCACTGCTGTCAATCCCCTGGTCGAGTTCGACGAACTGCTCAACCAGATGAGTGGTCTGCTGGAGTCGACGGTGGGCGCGGCACCCGTGGCCGCGTGGACACCCCTCGCGGACGTGTCGGAGTCCGAGGACGCGTTCCACATAGAGATCGAACTGCCCGGTGTGAGGAGCAAGGACATCAACATCGAGGCCAACGGTCCCGAAATTGTGGTCACCGGAGAGATCAAGGAGCGGGAACGCGAGGGCGTCCTGCGTCGCAGCACTCGCCGCGTCGGAGCCTTCGAGTACCGTTTGCGGCTGCCGGGAGAGTTGGACACCAACAACATCAAGGCGGACCTGCAGGACGGAGTGCTCAGCATCACCGTCCCCAAGGCCGAGACCACCAGGCCCCGCCGGGTCCAGATCAGCGAGTCCGGCGAGGGCGCACGCGAGGACGCCGCCCAGAGCGGCGGGTCGGAGGGCGGCCGGACCACCAGCGCCTGAGAGCCCACCGAGCCAGCGGTGCCGGACCGGCGTCCGTCACCGCTGCCGTCGTCGCAACGGGGCGACGGCAGCGGTGACGGTGTGCTGCCGGCCGCACGTCTGCGAACGCCCCGACCGCCCCCCGGGGGGGCCGCACCGTCCCTCGGGGGGCGGTCGGCCGCCACGCCGGTGTCGGGCGCCCCCTCGGGAACGACGGCGACCTGACCGCGACCCCGGTCCGGCACCGGAGATCGGAAGAGCGTCGGGTGGGGA
>NZ_JBSFNN010000096.1:0-22822 GCF_053587115.1 Streptomyces sp. NPDC003697 | reverse complement strand
GCCGCGGAGGACGGGGCACGGTATGGCGGACGGCACGACGATGCGGGCGTGGGCGGTGACCACCCCCGGACCGGTGGAGCAGGATCCTCTCGAGCCGAGGCCACCGACAGCACCGTGCCCTCCACCGGGTGCGCCACGGCCTGCCGGGCCGAGTCGGCGGCGCGCCGCAGGGCGAGCCGCAGGCCCGGTGCGTCGGTGTGAGGCCGCTCACCGTCCGCGGCGAGCACCTGGGCCATGCCGCGCAGCAGCTGCGCGAGGATCGTGCCGGAGTTGCCGCGCGCCCCGATGAGCGCGCCGTGGGCCATCGCGCGTGCGGCGTCGGCCAGTGACGGGCCCGCGGGCCCGGGGTCGTCCCCCGTCTTCCGCGTGCCGTTCCCGCCGGTCGCGCCGCCGCCCGCTGCGCCGGCCTCGTGGCCGGCGAACACCGCCTCCACTGCCGTGGCGGCGGACTCGACGGTGAGGTAGAGGTTGGTGCCGGTGTCCCCGTCGGCGACGGGATAGACGTTGATGGCGTCGATCTCCTCGCGCGCCCGTCCCAGTGCGCGCAGCGCCAGACCGCACCAGGTGCGCACCGCGAGAGCATCGAACGTCTGCGGCACCTGCGCCACCTGCGCCTCCCTGAGCTGCTGGACTGGACGCAGACTAGACCCCGGGGCGGTGCCGGACCGGAGTAGGGGCGGAGGGGCCCGGCGGCCGCCGTGGTAGTTTCGTTCTACGGGCGCAGCCGTTGTATGCTGCTCCGGTTGCCCGATCCCGGTCGGGCCATTCCCCCTGGCAACGCCACTCAGATCGCGAATGCTCCTGGAGCGCGTGATCTTGATCCCGGCATGCCGGGATCAACCGTAAGTGCATCTGAAGTCTTTGGAGTGACCCGTGGCTGCCAACTGCGACGTCTGCGGCAAGGGGCCGGGCTTCGGCAACAACATCTCGCACTCGCACCGCCGTACGCCCCGTCGCTGGAACCCGAACATCCAGCGTGTGCGTACCGTGGTGAGCGGGACGCCGAAGCGCGTGAACGCTTGCACCTCGTGCATCAAGGCCGGCAAGGTCGGGCGCTGACGCGACAGCTGAGCGCGCGGCCACTGCCTGGTTCGCTGCACTGAGCCGGTCCACCCCGAGTGGTGGACCGGCTTTTTGCCGTACCCGCGGGCAGGTCCCGCGCGTACGCCCGTCCACCGTGCCGCCCGCGCGTACGTGACCCGGGGCTCCGCCCCCGTGTACGCGCCCTCGGGCCCGTCCCGCGCGACCTGGGGCCCGGACGCCCGCACCAAGGCCGGGGCCCGCCCAGGCTGGCCCCGCCCCGCCCCTACTGCCGGCTGCTCGCCTCCCGGACGACGGCGGGCTTCTTCAAGCGGCTGACCGAGAAGGCCCCCGCCGACATCGAGCTGCCCGTCTACCCCGTCCGAGACCGCAGGGCCCATCCGTGGTCCACGGGCCCGATCCCGCCGCCGAGCGCGAACCCGGCGGCGATCGCCCCGGTGACGTACTCCTTGGCCGCCGCCACGGCCCGCGGCACGGACTGCCCCTTGGCGAGCTGCGCGGCGATCGCCGACGCGAGGGTGCAGCCCGTGCCGTGGGTGTGCCGGTTGTCGTGCCGCGGGGCGCGCAGCCAGTGCTCCTCGGAGCCGTCGGTGAGCAGGTCGACGGCGGCGCCGGCGAGGTGGCCGCCCTTGATCAGGACCCAGCGCGGCCCGAACGCCAGCACGGCCCGCGCCGCCTCCCGCAGGTGCTCCTCCGACTCCACTCGCATGCCGGTCAGTTGGGCCACCTCGTCGAGGTTGGGCGTGGCGACGGTGGCCAGCGGCAGCAGACGGGTGCGTACGGTCTCCAGCGCGGACGCGGCCAGCAGCGGGTCCCCGTGCTTGGAGACGCCCACCGGGTCGACGACCGCCGGGACGTCGGTGCCGGCGATCAACTCGGCCACCGCCCCGACGAGTTCCGCCGAGGCCAGCATGCCGGTCTTCACGGCCTGGACGCCGATGTCGTCGACGACGCTGCGGTACTGGGCCCGCACCGCCTCCACGGGCAGTTCCCAGGTGCCCTGGACGCCGAGGGAGTTCTGCGCGGTCACCGCGGTGACCACGCTCATGCCGTGCACACCGAGCGCGAGCATCGTCTTCAGGTCGGCCTGGATCCCGGCGCCGCCGCCGGAGTCGGAGCCGGCCACCGTCAGCACCCTGGGCGGTGCGCCGTGCGCGCTCATGACTCGATGTCCCCGAAGTGGTCCCAGCCGCCCTGTCGGGCCCAGGGCGCCCCGTCCACCGTGACCTGCGGCAGGGCGGACGGGTTGAGCACCTCGCCGATCACCTTCCAGCGGGCCGGCAGCTTCACGTCCGGCGGGAACGTCGCCACGATCGCGTGGTCCTCTCCCCCGGTGAGCACCCAATGGAGCGGGTCGACGCCGACGGCCTGCCCGATGTCGTGCATCTGGGAGGGGATGTCGACGGCGCCGGAGCGGATGTCGATGCGAACCTTGCTCGCCTCCGCGATGTGCCCGAGGTCGGCGATCAGCCCGTCGCTGACGTCGCACATCGCGGTGGCGCCGAGCCCGGCGGCCGCGGGGCCCGCGTGGTACGGCGGTTCGGGGCGGCGGTGGGCCTCGACGAAGGCGCGCGGGGAGCGGAAGCCGCGGGAGAGCACCGCGTATCCGGCCGCCGACCAGCCGAGCCAGCCGGTCACCGCGACGAGGTCGCCGGGCTGCGCGCCGGCGCGGGTCACCGGCTCGTGGTTGCGCAGATCGCCGAGGGCGGTGATCGACACCGTGATGGTGTCGCCCCGTACGACGTCGCCGCCGACCACGGCGGCGCCCGCGACCTGGCACTCGTCGCGCAGGCCGTCCATCAGCTCGGTGGGCCAGGTCACCGGCAGGTCGGCGGGGACGACCAGGCCGAGCAGCAGCGCGGTCGGCACGGCGCCCATGGCCGCGATGTCCGCGAGGTTCTGCGCGGCGGCCTTGCGGCCCACGTCGTAGGCCGTGGACCAGTCGCGGCGGAAGTGCCGCCCCTCCAGCAGGATGTCGGTGCTCGCCACGACCCTGCGGTCGGGGGCGGCGACCACTGCGGCGTCGTCGCCGGGGCCGACCCGGACCGCCGGGGTGGTGGTGAGACGGGAGGTGAGCTCCCTGATGAGCCCGAACTCCCCGAGCTCACCGACAGTGCCCTTCATTGTCCTTTCACCCCTTCTGTACCTGTCCGTTCCCGGTCGCGCGTCAACACGGTCCTCGCCACCGTCGCGTCTGTCGTACCTTCATCCCGGCGCGCGATGCGTGGTCCGCCCGGGTCTCCCCGCGGCGAGCGGCGACGCGGTACCGTGGCGTTCCTTTTCCCCACACGATCCTCGTGGCCGCCCTGGAGGTTCCGTGGTACAGGCGTACATCCTGATCCAGACCGAGGTCGGCAAGGCGTCGACCGTCGCGCAGACGATCGGCTCGATCCCGGGGGTGATCCAGGCCGAGGACGTGACCGGGCCGTACGACGTGATCGTGCGCGCGCAGGCCGACACGGTCGACGACCTGGGACGCATGGTGGTCGCGAGGGTGCAGCAGGTGGACGGCATCACCCGCACCCTGACCTGCCCGGTCGTGCATCTCTGACCCCCGTCTACCCTTGGCCGGTGAACTCTTTGCGTCACCGGCTCATCGGTCCGCCCGTCCTCGCCGTGCTGGTCGCCGCCGCGGGCTGCTCCTCGGCGGACCACGGCGCCACCGCGGCGGTACCCCACCCGGACGCGGCGACGGCGAAGCTGTGCCGCGCCCTGGACAGGGCACTGCCGCGGACGGTGGACGGGGCGAGCCGCCAGGACCCCGAGCCCGCCTCCGCGCTGACCGCGGGCTGGGGAAGCCCGGCGATCATACTGCGCTGCGGTGTGCCCCGGCCCGCCGAGCTGAACGACCCGGAGGCCGAAGCGGCCGGGGTGAACGGCGTGGACTGGCTGCTGCAGGAGCAGGGCGACGGATCGTTTCGCTTCACCACCACCCTGCGCCTGGCGTACGTGGAGGTGACGATCCCCGCGGGGCGCAGGTCCCACGGCGTCGCGCCGCTGGTGGGCCTGGCGCCCGCCGTGCGCAAGACGATCCCCATCGGGATCGCCGACTGAGGGCTGTCGGCGGATCAAGTCGGGGGACCGACGGCACCTTGCAGCCCGCGTCTCCGGCAGGACCCGCCGCGCAGCCGGCCTCCGGGGGCGCGCGCCGTCCGGATCGGCCCGGGTCCGCGCCGCTCCCCCGGCCCGGCGGCCGGCCGGTGCGCCCGGGCGCGGCCCCTCGCCGCGGTGGACCACCGCCCGGGGACGCGCGTTCTCCGGCGCGTCGTCAGCGCAGACCGGTCGGGCGGCGCAGGGCGGCCTGGATGAGACGGTCCACCAGTTCGCCGTAGGCGATCCCGCTCGCCTGCCACATCTGCGGGTACATCGAGATGGGCGTGAAGCCGGGCATGGTGTTGATCTCGTTGATCACGAACTCGCCGTCCTCGGTGAGGAAGAAGTCGGCGCGCACCAGGCCCTCGCAGGAGGCCGCCTCGAACGCCTCGACGGCGAGCCTGCGCACCTCGGCGGTCTCCTCCTCGGTCAGCGGCGCGGGTACGACGCCGGGCGTGGAGTCGATGTACTTGGCCTCGAAGTCGTAGTAGGCGTGCGTCTCGGGCGGCGGGATCTCGGCCGGCACGGAGGCGCGCGGGCCGTCCTCGAACTCCAGCACGCCGCACTCGATCTCGCGGCCCCGCAGCGCCGCCTCCACGAGGATCTTCGGGTCGTGCCGCCGGGCCTCCTCGATCGCCTCGTCGAGGCCGGAGAGGTCCTCGACCTTGGTGATGCCGATCGACGAACCGGCCCGGGCGGGCTTCACGAACAGCGGCCAGCCGTGCTCGCCGGCCAGGTCGACGACCTTCCTGCGGGCGGCGGACGGGTCCTGCTCCCACTCGCGCGGCCGGATCACCACGTACGGGCCGACCTTGAGGCCGAAGGAGGTGAAGACCCGCTTCATGTACTCCTTGTCCTGGCCGACGGCCGAGGCGAGCACGCCCGAGCCCACGTAGGGCACGCCGGAGAGCTCCAGCATGCCCTGCAGCGTGCCGTCCTCGCCGTAGGGGCCGTGCAGCACCGGGAAGACCACGTCCACCTCGCCGAGCGCCTTGGGCACCGAGCCGGGCTCGCTGTAGACGACCTCCCGGCTGGCGGGATCGACGGGGAGCACCACGCCGCCGTCACCCGGCTCGGCGAGTTCCTCGACGCTGGGCGTGCGGCGGTCGGTGATCGCCATGCGCTCCGGCTCGTCGGCGGTCAGGGTCCAGCGGCCGTCCCGTGTGATGCCGATCGGCAGGACCTCGTACTTGGTCCGGTCGATGGCACGCAGCACCGCGCCGGCGGTGACGGTGGAGATCCCGTGTTCGGAGCTGCGCCCGCCGAACACGACGGCCACACGCGGCTTGCGGGTCGGCTGCTCGGGGCTCTGGGGGAGGTTCTCGGTGCTCATATCGCGATGAGAGTACCCGCTGGTATCCGCCACGTCAGCGCCCGCTCACCATGGTCGCTCAGCGTCGCACGGACGGTCGCTCAGCGTGGTGCGGATGGCCGAAGAACGGTGCGGGGGCACACCCCCGCACCGTTCAGCCGCGCTCCGGTTTGGCGCTGCGCGACATCAGCTCCTTGAGGGCGACGACCGGCGGCTTGCCCTCGTGCACGATGCCGACCACGGTCTCGGTGATGGGCATGTCGACGCCGTGGCGGCGGGCCAGATCCAGCACCGACTCACAGGACTTGACGCCCTCGGCGGTCTGCCGGGTGACCGCGATGGTCTCCTGCAGGGTCATGCCCTTGCCGAGGTTGGTGCCGAAGGTGTGGTTCCGCGACAGCGGCGAGGAGCAGGTCGCCACCAGGTCGCCGAGGCCGGCGAGCCCGGAGAAGGTCAGCGGGTCCGCGCCCAGGGCGACGCCCAGCCGGGTGGTCTCGGCGAGCCCGCGCGTGATGAGCGAGCCCTTGGCGTTGTCGCCGAGCCCCATGCCGTCCGCGATGCCGACGGCCAGGCCGATGACGTTCTTCACGGCGCCGCCGAGTTCGCAGCCGACGACGTCGGTGTTGGTGTACGGGCGGAAGTACGGGGTGTGGCAGGCCGCCTGCAGGCGCCGGGCCACGTCCTCGTCGGTGCAGGCCACCACGGCGGCGGCCGGCATGCGGGCGGCGATCTCGCGGGCCAGGTTCGGTCCGGTGACCACGGCGATGCGGTCGGCGTCGACCTTGGCGACGTCCTCGACGACCTCGCTCATCCGCATGGCGGAGCCCAGTTCGACGCCCTTCATCAGGGAGACGAGGACCGTGCCGGGGGCGAGCAGCGGCGTCCACTCGGCGAGGTTGCCGCGCAGCGTCTGCGACGGGACGGCGAGGACGGTGAAGTCGGCGTCGTGGGCGGCCTGGGCGGCGTCCGTCGTGGCCCGCAGGTTCTCCGGCAGTTCGACGCCGGGCAGGTAGTCGGGGTTGGTCCGGGTGGAGTTGACCGCTTCGGCGAGGTCGGCGCGGCGGGCCCACAGGGTCACCTCGCAGCCGGCGTCGGCGAGGACCATGCCGAAGGCGGTCCCCCACGATCCGGTACCGAAGACGGCCGCCTTGACCGGCTTGCTCACGTGCTCAGCTCCTCTCCCTGCCCGGCCGGTGCGGCCTTGCCGTGCATCTGCGCCTGGGTCCGGCGGCGCTGCTCCCTGCGCTCCCGCTGCGGGTCGTACGGGGTGCCGGGCGCCTTCTCGCCGCGGATCTCCTCCAGCTGGCGGGTGACGGCCGCCATGATGGCCGCGGTCGCCTCCTTCAGCAGTTCCGGGGTCATCTCCCGGTCGTAGAAGCGCGACAGGTCCACCGGCGGCCCCGCCAGCACGCGGTGGGTCTTGCGCGGGAAGAGGTGCAGCTTCTTGCTGTACGGCGGCAGGAGCTCGTTGCCGCCCCACTGGGCGACGGGAATGACCGGGCACTTGGTGCGCAGGGCCACGCGGGCGGCTCCGGTCTTGCCGGTCATCGGCCAGCCGTCGGGGTCGCGGGTGAGGGTGCCCTCCGGGTAGAACGCGACGCACTCGCCGCGCTCGACGGCGTCGATCGCGGACCGGAAGGCGCTCAGCGCGTCCGTGGATTCGCGGTAGACGGGGATCTGCCCGGTGCCGCGCATCGCGGCACCCACGATCCCCTTCTTGAAAAGGCCGCTTTTGGCCAGGAATCGAGGCACCCGTCCGGTGTTGTACTGGAAATGTCCGTAAAGGAAGGGATCGACGTGTGAATTGTGGTTCACCGCGGTGATAAAGCCGCCGTCGGCCGGAATGTTCTCCATTCCACGCCAATCCCGCTTGACCAGAACCACCAGCGGCGGTTTGCAGATCACCGCTGCGAAGCGGTACCAGAAGCCGATTCTGCGGCGGGGCACGCGGTCACCTTCCTCTAGGACCTGGGGGCCGCACAAGTGTCGCCCCAGGCCGCCGGTCTGTCGAGAACACCGTACGCCCGCCCGAAGACCGTCATGTCGTTCGGCAGGCGCTTCGCGCCCCCGCGCGCACCGGCATCGCGGGCGGGCGGGGACAATGGGGGCGACAAGGGAGGGACGAACGCGCGTGCAGTGGACCTTGGTCATCCCCCTGAAGCCCCTGGCGCGGGCGAAGAGCCGGCTCGCCGACACCGCCGGGGACGGGGTGCGTCCGGAGCTCGCCCTCGCATTCGCCCAGGACACCGTCGCGGCCGCGCTGGACTGCCCGGCGGTGCGCGACGTGGCGGTCGTCACGGACGACGCGCTGGCCGGGCGGGAGCTGGCGGCACTGGGGGCCGTGATCGTCCCGGACGATCCGCACGACGGGCTGAACGCCGCGCTGACACACGGCGCGACGGTCGTGCGGGCCTTGCGCCGCGCCAGTGCCGTCGCGGCCCTGAACGCCGACCTCCCCGCCCTGCGTCCCGCGGAACTGACCCGGGTCCTGGACGCGGCAGCGGAATTCCCCCGCGCCTTCCTCGCGGATGCCGCGGCGGTCGGCACGACCCTGCTGTCGGCCGGCCCCGGCCGGGAACTGCTGCCGGCCTTCGGCACCGGTTCCCGCGCCCTGCACCGGGCGTCGGGTGCGGTGGAACTGTCGCCGGGCGCGGTCGACTCCGTACGCCAGGACGTGGACACCGGCGCGGACCTGCGCGCCGCACTGACCCTCGGCGTGGGACCGCGCACGGCCGCGGTGGCCGCGCGACTCCTCGGGCCGGTCCGGCCGCCCGGGTCGGCGAGCCGTCCCGGCGCCGCCGCGGGGCAGTAGGCTGCCGTCATGCAGGCGACCGCGTACAGGTACGACCCCGAAAGCCGCAGCGGGCAGGTGCTCCTGGACGACGGCACCCCGGTGCCCTTCGACGCGCCGGCGTTCGACGCGGGTGGCCTCAGGCTGCTGCGCCCGGGGCAGCGGGTGCGCATCGAGACGGAGGGCGAGGGAGCGGCCCTGCGGATCACCCTGGTGACGCTGCAGACCTTCTGAACGGGCCGGACCGTGCCCCGAACACGCCGCGGGCCGGGCTCCCTAGGGGAGTCCGGCCCGGCGTGTGAGTGCCCTCGCGCCCCTACTTGCCGCGGGCGGTGGTCTTCTTGGCGGTGGTCTTGCGGGCGGTCGACTTCTTGGCGGGGGCCTTGGTGGCCGTCGCCTTCTTCGCCGGGGCCTTCTTGGCCGTCGTCTTCTTCGCCGCGGTCTTGGTGGCCGCGCTCTTCTTGGCGGCCGCGGTGGTCTTCTGCGCGGTCGTCTTCTTGGCGCCGGCCGCGGTCTTCTTCGCGGCGGCCTTCTTCGCCGCCGCGCCCGTCGTCTTCTTCGCCGCGGCCTTCTTGCCGGCCGACTTGGCGATGGTGGGGGGCGGGCCGGAGAGGCTGCCCTTGGGCGCCTTCTTGACCGCGATGTCGTTCTTCGGGAGCTTCTTCGAGCCGCTCACCAGATCCTTGAAGCCCTGGCCGGACCGGAAGCGGGGAACGGAGGTCTTCTTGACCCGGACACGCTCGCCCGTCTGCGGGTTGCGTGCGTAGCGGGCCGGGCGGTCCACCTTCTCGAAGGATCCGAAACCGGTGACCGAGACCCGGTCACCCGCGACCACCGCGCGGACGATGGCGTCCAGTACCGCGTCGACGGCATCGGCGGCCTGCTGCCGGCCGCCCATCTTGTCGGCAATCGCTTCCACGAGCTGCGCCTTGTTCACGTCTTCCCCTTCGGAGACCTGGCCGGAACGAAAGTGTTCAAGCGTTTTCGCACGTTAGGCAGATATATACCGCAAATCAAACACGAAACGGCCTAATCACCCTTGTGCCGCAGCAGACTCGGCGGTCCCGGGCTGTTCAGCCTTCCTCTTCGGGGATTCGGCCCTGGTCGAGGTCGGCCGTGAACCTCTCCAGCCGCCTTGCCGCACCGGCGGGATCATGCTTGGCCCCGGCCGTGATGACCAGCAGCTTCCGGGTCAGCGCCATCCGTACGCCCTCCGGGACTTGCAGTGCGCGCACCCTGGAGTGCGCTTCCTTGAGCTGGGCCGCGACCGCCGTATAGATCTGGAGTTGGCCGTCGTTGTCCATGCACAGATTGTGCCATCTAGGGCGAGTTGTCGCCTGCGCAGGGGACAACTGCCGCCGTCGACGGCACGCCCGGCGGCTGCCGCGGCCAGGCCCTCGGCGGGTCGCCTACCCCCGCAACATGCCTCTTAACGTGGGACGTTGAGGGGTGGCGCGGTGGCTCACCGGGGTCCGGGCGCCCCAAAACAGCTGTACCCCCGATCGTGAGGATCGGGGGTACAGCGGGGGTGTCGCGGTGGCCGAAACCCGACCGGCCACCGGTGCGGCCGGTGATCTCCTCAGGGCTGGATCACCGGCGGCGGCACCGGATCAGACCGGCAGCGTCCGCGGCTTGAAGGACGGGCGCCCGGCCTCGTAGGCGGCGATGTCGGCCTCGTTCTGCAGGGTGATGGAGATGTCGTCCAGGCCGTTCAGCAGCCGCCAGCGGGAGTTCTCGTCCAGCTCGAAGGAGGCCGTGATCCCCTCGGCACGCACCTCGCGGGCCACCAGGTCGACGGTCACCTCGGCCTGCGGGTCCCGTTCGACGAGCTCCCACAGCGCGTCGACGGTCCTCTGCTCCAGCACGACCGTCAGCAGGCCGTTCTTCAGCGAGTTGCCGCGGAAGATGTCCGCGAAGCGGGCGGAGATCACGGCCTTGAAGCCGTAGTTCTGCAGCGCCCAGACGGCGTGCTCGCGCGAGGAGCCGGTGCCGAAGTCGGGGCCGGCGACCAGGACCGAGGCGCCCTGCCGCTCCGGCCGGTTGAGCACGAACTCGGGGTCCTTGCGCCAGGCCTCGAACAGCCCGTCCTCGAACCCGTCGCGCGTGACCTTCTTGAGCCAATGGGCGGGGATGATCTGGTCGGTGTCGACATTGCTGCGGCGCAGCGGGACGGCCCGGCCGGTGTGGGTGGTGAAGGCTTCCATGATTCTCAGACTCCAGCGGGCGTGCGGGCGGCGTTGGCTTCGGTCAGGTCGGCCGGGGAGGCCAGCCGGCCCGTCACTGCGGTGGCGGCGGCGACCTGCGGCGACACCAGGTGCGTCCGGCCGCCCTTGCCCTGCCTGCCCTCGAAGTTGCGGTTGGACGTGGACGCCGAGCGCTCGCCCGGGGCCAGCTGGTCGGGGTTCATGCCGAGGCACATCGAGCAGCCCGCGTGCCGCCACTCGGCGCCGGCCTCCTTGAAGACCACGTCCAGGCCCTCGGAGACGGCCTGCAGACCCACGCGCGCGGAGCCCGGGACGACCAGCATCCGTACGCCGTCGGCGACTTTGCGGCCGCGCAGGATCTCGGCGGCGGCCCTCAGGTCCTCGATGCGGCCGTTGGTGCAGGAGCCTACGAAGACGGTGTCCACCCCGATGGAGCGCAGTGGCTGACCGGCCTCCAACCCCATGTACTCCAGGGCCTTTTCGGCGGCCAGGCGCTCCGAAGCGTCTTCGTACGAAGCCGGGTCGGGGACGGACGCCGAAAGCGGCGCGCCCTGGCCGGGGTTGGTGCCCCAGGTGACGAACGGCGACAGTTCGGCGGCGTCGATGACGACCTCGGCGTCGAAGACGGCGTCGTCGTCGGTGCGCAGGGTCCTCCAGTAGGCGACCGCGGCGTCCCAGTCCTCGCCCTGCGGGGCGTGCGGCCGGCCCTCGAGGTAGTCGAAGGTGGTCTGGTCCGGGGCGATCATGCCCGCGCGGGCGCCGGCCTCGATGGACATGTTGCAGATGGTCATCCGGGCCTCCATCGAGAGCTTCTCGATGGCGGGGCCGCGGTACTCCAGGACGTAGCCCTGGCCGCCGCCGGTGCCGATCCTCGCGATGATCGCCAGGATGAGGTCCTTGGCGGTGACACCCTCGGGCAGTTCGCCGTCGACCGTGATGGCCATGGTCTTCGGACGGGCCATCGGCAGCGTCTGGGTGGCCAGCACGTGCTCGACCTGCGAGGTGCCGATGCCGAAGGCCAGCGCGCCGAAGGCGCCGTGCGTGGAGGTGTGCGAGTCGCCGCACACGACCGTCGTGCCCGGCTGGGTCAGGCCCAGCTGCGGGCCGACGACGTGCACGACGCCCTGCTCGACGTCGCCCAGCGGGTGCAGCCGGACGCCGAACTCCGCGCAGTTCCCGCGCAGTGTCTCCAGCTGGACCCGGGAGACCGGGTCGGCGATCGGCTTGTCGATGTCGAGGGTCGGGGTGTTGTGATCCTCGGTCGCGATGGTGAGGTCGAGCCGGCGCACCGTCCGGCCGCTCTTGCGGAGGCCGTCGAAGGCCTGGGGGCTGGTCACCTCGTGCAGCAGGTGCAGATCGATGAAGAGGAGGTCGGGCTCGCCCTCGGCGCGCCGGACGACGTGGTCGTCCCAGACCTTCTCCGCGAGTGTCCTACCCATCGCTTTCCCTTCGGCCGGACGCGAACGCCCGACCCAACTAGAGATCTTGAGGAGACGGCGCCCGCGCCCCCCACCGGGCGTACGCCACCGAGCCCGCCGGTTCCACGGGCCGCTGTGACTACCAGGGTGGCGCGTCCCACGGGAATTTGAACTTGCGTTTCACAGAGTGAGACGGGAGTATCGTTGCATGGACAACAGTAGCGGCGTCGGCGTTCTGGACAAGGCGGCCCTCGTCCTGAGCGCTCTGGAGTCCGGTCCGGCCACCCTCGCGGGCCTGGTCGCGGCGACCGGACTGGCACGACCCACGGCCCACCGGCTGGCCGTGGCCCTGGAACACCACCGTCTGGTGGCGCGCGACATGCAGGGCCGGTTCATCCTCGGCCCCCGCCTGGCGGAACTGGCCGCGGCCGCCGGTGAGGACCGCCTCCTCGCCACCGCGGGCCCGGTGCTCACCCACCTCCGCGACGTCACGGGCGAGAGCGCGCAGCTCTACCGCCGCCAGGGCGACATGCGCATCTGCGTCGCCGCGGCGGAGCGCCTGTCCGGACTGCGGGACACCGTCCCGGTCGGCTCGACGCTCACGATGAAGGCGGGCTCGTCCGCACAGGTACTGATGGCCTGGGAGGAGCCCGAGCGGCTGCACCGCGGTCTGCAGGGCGCCCGCTTCACGGCGACGGCCCTGTCCGGCGTGCGGCGCCGCGGCTGGGCCCAGTCGATCGGCGAGCGGGAGCCCGGCGTCGCGTCCGTCTCCGCGCCCGTGCGTGGCCCCTCCAACCGCGTGGTGGCAGCGGTCTCGGTCTCCGGACCCATCGAGCGCCTGACGCGCCACCCCGGCCGCATGCACGCCCAGGCCGTCATCGACGCCGCCGCCCGCCTCTCCGAGGCCCTGCGCCGCTCCGGCTGAACCGCCGCCCCCGCCCGTACCCGACCGCCGGAAGGGCCCGCCTCAACGCCGCGGCAGACCCTTCCGGCCGGACCACCGGGGCCGGCGCCCCACACCGGCCGCGCCCGCCCTTCGCAACCCTCAGGGCTACCGGAGCCGCTCCGCGGCGCTCTCGCCGCGCCGGGGCGACCGGCACGACCCCCGTGGCCCTGCCCGGCCCGTACGTGGGCATGTTCACGTGGACCGACTCGTGCGCACCGGCCCGTTCGGCCACGATCAACCAGTACCTGTGCGAGGCCCGCTGCCCCGGCCGCGGGATCACGAACACCCGGGCCACGAGATCGTCGGAGCGCCGGCGAGGTGCCCCGGACAACGCCGAAGGGCCCTCCCGAGGGAGGGCCCTTCCTTTGTACGTACCCCCGACCGGATTCGAACCGGCGCTACCGCCTTGAGAGGGCGGCGTGCTAGGCCGCTACACAACGGGGGCGTGGACTCTGCGTTTCCGCAGGTCCGAGCTGGTCTACCTGGACTCGAACCAAGACTAACTGAACCAGAATCAGTCGTGCTGCCAATTACACCATAGACCAATGATGGTTTAGACCAGTCAGTACCCCCGACCGGATTCGAACCGGCGCTACCGCCTTGAGAGGGCGGCGTGCTAGGCCGCTACACAACGGGGGCCCTGGCGATCCTGCGTCGAGGGCGACGGGAGCGACCCGATCATCCTCGCGGGAAGGATCTGTACCCCCGACCGGATTCGAACCGGCGCTACTGCCTTGAGAGGGCAGCGTGCTAGGCCGCTACACAACGGGGGCTTGCGGATGTGATCCGCAGTGCAGATGAGCTCTGCGAGCTGGCCTACCTGGACTCGAACCAAGACTAACTGAACCAGAATCAGTCGTGCTGCCAATTACACCATAGGCCACTGGAACGCAAGCCCCTGAGGGGATCTCGTCCTAGTTGTTGCACTTCCGGTGGCCGGCCTTTCGGCCCGCTCCCCGGCGGCGCAGGAAGAACACTACCCGAAGGTGGACGGGGCTCCAAAACGACTATCCGCACCGAGCAGCGCGGGCAGTTCGGCGAGGGAGGCGATGCGCCGCGGACCCACGGGCGGTTCGACCGTCGCCCGGGCGCCGACGCGGTCGATCCACACCGAGAGCAGCCCGGCCTCGGCCGCGCCCCGGCCGTCGATCTCCGGGTGGTCCCCGACGTAGGCGACCCGGCGGGGCGGCAGCCCGAGCGCGTCGCACGCCGCCCGGAAGGCGGCGGGCTCGGGCTTGGACACCCCGAGCTCGGCGGCGCACAGGATGACTTCGAAGCGGTCGTGGACCCCGAGGGTGCGCAGCTTGCGGTCCTGGACGGCGAGACTGGAGTTGGAGAGCACCGCGTGCCGGTGGCTGGCCGCGAGTGCGTCCAGGACGGGCAGGACGTCGGGGAAGAGCGCCCAGGCGGTCTCGTAGTGCGTGACGTACCGCAGGAACCACTCGTCGGCCTCGGCGTCGGTCATCTCCCGCTCGAGGAAGACCCGGGTGCGGTCCCGCCGCTGCGTGATGTAGTCCACCTCTCCGGCCGCGAACCGGGCCCACTGGCTCTCGGTGACCTCACGCCAGCGGGTGAGGACGTCCTCCACGGACGCGTATCCGTCCAGCAGCCCCTCGGCCGCGAGGTGGGCCCGCAGGCCCTCCCGGTCCGCGGTGGTGTAGTCGAACAGGGTGTCGTCGACGTCCCAGACGACGGCTTCGATGGCCATACCACCGACGGTACCGGGAACCGGGCCGGCCGGGGCCGGTTGCGGCGAAGAGGCGGCACCCGGTCCGGGTGCCGCCCCTCGCGGCTTGGGCAGAAGTCCGATCGGCGCGGCGTCCGTCGCGCGTGCGGACGGATCAGCCGGCGAGCCTCGCCAGCGCCGCGTCGATGCGGGCCAGCGTCCGCTCCTTGCCCAGGACCTGCAGGGACTCGAAGAGCGGCAGGCCGACCGTGCGGCCGGTGACGGCGACCCGGACCGGAGCCTGCGCCTTGCCGAGCTTGAGACCGTGGGCCTCACCGGCGGCCAGGACGGCCTCCTTCAGCGACTCCGCGGACGTCCAGTCGGCCGCCTCGAGCTTCTCGCGGGCGGTGCGCAGCAGGGCGTCGGAGCCCTCCTTCATCGCCTTGGCCCAGGACGCCTCGTCCAGGACCGGCTCCGGCAGGAACAGGAAGTCGACGTTGTCCGTGATCTCGGAGAGGACCTTCAGGCGGGTCTGCGCGTGCGGCGCGATCGCCTGCCACTTGGCCTCGTCGAAGTCCTCCGGCGCCCAGGGGGCGAACGGGGCCTGCAGCCACGGGCGGCAGCGCTCCGTGAACTCCTTCACGTCGAGCATGCGGATGTGGTCCGCGTTGATCGCCTCGCACTTCTTCAGGTCGAAGCGCGCCGGGTTGGGGTTCACGTCCGTGATGTCGAAGGCCGCGACCATCTCGTCGATCGAGAAGATGTCCTGGTCGCCCGAGAGCGACCAGCCCAGCAGCGACAGGTAGTTGAGCAGTCCCTCGGGGAGGAAGCCGCGCTCGCGGTAGAGGTTGAGCGAGGACTGCGGGTCGCGTTTGGAGAGCTTCTTGTTGCCCTCGCCCATCACGTAGGGCAGGTGACCGAAGCGCGGGACGCCCTTGGCGATGCCCAGCTCGATCAGGGCCCGGTACAGCGCGATCTGGCGCGGGGTCGAGGAGAGCAGGTCCTCGCCGCGCAGCACGTGGGTGATCTCCATCAGGGCGTCGTCGACCGGGTTCACCAGCGTGTAGAGGGGCGCGCCGTTGGCGCGGACGATGCCGTAGTCCGGCACGTTCTCCGCGGTGAACGACAGCTCGCCGCGGACCAGGTCGTCGAAGGTGATCGTCTCGTCCGGCATGCGGAAGCGCACGATCGGCTCGCGGCCCTGGGCCTTGTACTCCTCGACCTGGGCGGCGGTCAGGTCACGGCAGTGGCCGTCGTAGCCGGAGGGCCTGCCGGCGGCGCGGGCGGCCTCGCGGCGGGCGTCCAGCTCCTCCTGCGAGCAGTAGCAGTGGTAGGCGTGGCCGGCGTCGAGGAGCTTCTGCGCGACGTCCTGGTAGATGTCCATGCGCTGCGACTGGCGGTAGGGCGGGTGCGGGCCGCCGACCCCGGGACCCTCGTCCCAGTCGAAGCCCAGCCAGCGCATCGCGTCGAGCAGCTGGTTGTAGGACTCCTCGGAGTCGCGGGCCGCGTCGGTGTCCTCGATGCGGAAGACCAGGGTGCCCTCGTGGTGCCGGGCGAACGCCCAGTTGAACAGGGCGGTGCGGACCAGGCCCACGTGGGGGTTACCGGTGGGCGACGGGCAGAATCGGACGCGTACGGGGGATTCGGGCATCCCCTGCTCGAGCGAAGCCGAGGGCTTGGGGAGGGGTGCGCTAGCCACGCTTGACAACCTTGTTGGTGAGAGTGCCGATGCCTTCGATGGTGACGGCGACCTGGTCGCCGACGTTCAGGGGGCCGACCCCCGCCGGGGTGCCCGTGAGGATGACGTCGCCGGGCAGCAGCGTCATGGCCTCGGAGATGTTCGCGATCAGGTCCTCGATCGGGTGGATCATCTCGCTCGTCCGGCCCAGTTGCCGCTGTTCGCCGTTCACGGTGAGCTGGACGGTCAGGTCGCTCGCGGCGGCGAGGTCCAGGCCGGTCTCGATCCAGGGCCCCAGCGGGCAGGAGGTGTCGAAGCCCTTGGCCCTGGCCCACTGCTTCTCGCGCCGCTGCACGTCGCGGGCGGTGACGTCGTTGGCGCAGGTGTAGCCGAGGATGACGTCCTGGGCGCGTTCGCGCGGGACCTCCCGGCACATCCGGCCGATGACGACGGCCAGCTCGGCCTCGTGGTGCAGTTCCTCGGAGAAGGAGGGGTACTGGATGTCGTCACCGGACCCGACGACCGAGGTGGAGGGCTTGAAGAAGGCGAACGGGGCGTCCGGCACCTCGTTGCCGAGTTCGCGCGCGTGCTCGGCGTAGTTGCGGCCGAAGGCGACGACCTTGCTGGGCAGGACCGGCGGCAGCAGCCGTACCTTGCTCAGCGGCACCTTCGTGCCGGAGAGCTCGAATTCCGCGAACGGGATGCCCTTGATGATGTCGAGGACGAGCTCGTCCGGCTTGTCGCCCTCGACCGCGCCGAAGGCGACGTTCCCGTCGATGGAGAACCTGGCGATGCGCACGGGATCCTTGCGCCCCTTACCTGAGCTGGCTGGAGGTCTGACGCTCCAGGCTAACGCGGCAGGGGGCCGGCGCCTCGCGCATCGGGTGCGCACGCGACCAGGGGCGCCCCGATGGACGAGGCGCCCCTGGTCTTCGTCGCGGACCGGACTGAGCACCCGCCCGCCGGTCCGCGTACTACTCCGGGACGGCGGCGGTGGCCGGGACCTCCATCAGGACCGTGCGCCTGGGGTTGGCGGTCTGGGCGGGAAGGGAGACGGAGTGCTCCGGCAGCTCCGGAATCTGCAGGTCGTCGGCGTCCGCGAGGTGGGCCAGCGTCGTGCGTCGCGGGTTGGCGATCTTGCGGAACATCATCGTCGTCTTCACGGTTGTACGAGACCCTGTCGTGTCCGGGCGTCCGGAGGGGTCAGGGACCACCACGCGGGCGCGGGTTGTCGGATTTGCCATCTCTGTAAAGCGTCAGGCTAAACATGCAATTCCCGGCGGAAGTCGTGAAGACCCGATGATCCGGGTGTGAGTTTGCTCACGTCTCCATCGACATACCGGTCCAAATGCGACCCGCTCCCCACCCCAGCGAAACGGACATTGGCCACCTGAAGCCACCATTCCGCTCCTGATCATGGCGACTGGGACACCTGGGCGGCCTCGGCGGATCGCACGGTAATGCCCGCTATGCGGCAGATCGCTTTCGACGGCCTGTGACACGCCACTCACCGACTGTCACCAAGGTCACGGGCTGACCCACGGGCCTTGTTGGAGATCCGGCACTGTGCTGGAATTCCACGGACCGCCGCAGGATCGAGCCGGCGCGCAGGGGGCGCAACGCAGCGCCGAGTGGCGGCGGGAAGGGGGAGCCAGCGCCGGTCACTCACGACCACCAGTGGGGCGTATTCAGGGCGCCCCCCACGACGCCGACACCGTCCTCCCGCTCACGCGGAGGGACGCCTGGTCCAGAGGTTGCGACGCTAGTGCAGGGACGTTTCAAGAGGGATGGCAGCGCTTCGGCGGAGCCGGAGCCGCACGGCGGGACTGGCCAGACGGCCGTCAGCTCCTCGCCCCAGCACGCCCAGAACCCGGGCCCGGGTCCGTCCGGCGACGGCGGTGAGCGCCCCGGGCGCTCCGGCGTCTCCACGCCCGCAGGCCCCGCTCCGGCCGCGAAGCCGGCCAGGAACCAGGCCGCGGCCGGCCCCGGCTCCCGTGTGGCACTGCGCAACTGGCGCATCTCCACGCGTCTGGTGTCACTGCTCGCGCTCCCCGTGGTCGCGGCGACCTCGCTGGGCGCGCTGCGCATCAACCAGTCCATGGACGACATCCAGCAGCTCGACAACATGAAGCTGCTGACGGACATGACCAAGCAGGCCACCGAGCTGGCCGCCGCGCTCCAGGAGGAGCGCGACCAGTCCGCCGGCCCGCTGGCGCACCCGTCCACCGCGAGCGCGATCACGGTCAAGGGCTACCGGGAGAAGACCGACCGGGCCCGCGACAACTTCCTCACCAGCTCCGAGGAGATCGACGGCGCGAGCAAGGACGGCAACCTCCAGGGCGTGCGCGACACCCTGGTGGGCCTGGCCACCGAGCTCAACGGCCTGAACAAGATCCGCAAGAACGCGTACACGGCCGAGGACAACTCCACCCAGACGGTCGAGGCCTACCACCGGCTCATCACCCAGCTGCTCAGCCTCTCGCAGGACATGGCCGAGGCGACCAGCAACCCGGACATGATCCAGCGCACGCGCGCCCTGGCGGCCTTCTCCTCCGCCAAGGAGTACGCGTCCGTCCAGCGGGCCGTCATCGCCGCCGCGCTGCCCGCCAACAACACCACCTTCGGCGACCTCTCCGAGAACGACCGGCTGTACGCGGAGTCGGCACTGGAGAGCCAGACGTCCGAGCTCGGCAGCTTCCGCAACATCTACGGCGACGGCGCCGAGGAGCTCATCAAGCCGATCGACGAGGGCAACCCGACGATCGAGTCCGCCGACGTCTACGCCAGCCGCGTCCTGGCCCAGCCGAACAGCCTGCGCGGGCTGGACAAGCGCTCCTACCGCGACTGGGTGGACGACAGCTCGACCAAGATCGAGCAGATGAAGAAGATCGAGCACACGCTGCTCGAGGACATGGAGCAGAAGGCCCGCCAGCTGCGCAGCGCCACCGAGCGCGACGCGATCATCTCCGGTGCGCTGATCCTGCTCGTCCTCGGCGTGTCGCTGGTCGGCGCCTTCGTCGTGGCCCGCTCCATGATCCGCTCGCTGCGCCGGCTGCAGGAGACCGCGACGAAGGTCGCCCAGGACCGCCTGCCCGAGCTGGTCAAGCAGCTCTCGGAGGCCGACCCGCAGGACGTCGACACGTCCGTGGAGTCGGTCGGTGTGCACTCCCGGGACGAGATCGGCCAGGTGGCCGCGGCCTTCGACGACGTGCACCGCGAGGCGGTCCGCCTCGCCGCCGAGCAGGCCCTGCTGCGGGGCAACGTCAACGCGATGTTCACCAACCTCTCGCGCCGCTCCCAGGGTCTGATCCAGCGCCAGCTGTCGCTCATCTCCGAACTGGAGTCCCGCGAGGCCGACCCGGACCAGCTCTCCTCCCTGTTCAAGCTCGACCACCTCGCGACGCGCATGCGCCGTAACGGTGAGAACCTCCTCGTCCTCGCCGGTGAGGAGCCGGGCCGCCGCTGGACCCGCCCGGTCCCGCTGGTCGACGTGCTCCGCGCCGCCGCCTCCGAGGTGGAGCAGTACGAGCGCATCGAGCTCGCCGCGGTCCCGACCACCGAGGTCGCCGGCCGCGTCGTCAACGACCTCGTGCACCTGCTCGCCGAGCTGCTGGAGAACGCGACCTCGTTCTCCTCCCCGCAGACCAAGGTCAAGGTCACCGGTCACGCGCTGCCCGACGGCCGGGTGCTGATCGAGATCCACGACACCGGCATCGGCCTCTCCCCCGAGGACCTCGCCGCGATCAACGAGCGGCTGGCCTCGCCGCCCACCGTGGACGTCTCCGTCTCCCGCCGCATGGGTCTGTTCGTGGTCGGCCGCCTGTCGCAGCGCCACGGCATCCGCATCCAGCTGCGCCCCTCCGACTCCGGCGGTACGACGGCCCTCGTCATGCTTCCCGTGGACGTCGCCCAGGGCGGCAAGAAGCCGGCCCCGGGCAAGCCCGGCGCGCAGGCCGCCGGTGGCCCGGCGGCCGCTCAGGCCGCCGCCGGCGCCGCCGCGGCGCGGCGCGGGAACGGCCAGGGCGGCCCCGGCTCGGGTGCCGCGGGCGGCACCGGACGTCTCGGCGCAGGTCCCGGTCCGCGGGGCCAGGTCGGCGGCGGTCCCGGCTCGCGGGCCGCGCTGCCCGGCGCGGGCAACCGTCCCGGCGCGCCGGGCGGACCGCGTGGCCCGCAGGGACCGTCGGCGCCGCAGCAGGGCCGTCCGTCCTCCGCCGGAGGTGGCTTCGGCGCGGGCCAGGGGCCGGGCGCCGCGCAGGGTGGGCGGGCGGCCGGCACGGGTGCCCCGCAGGGCTTCGGTGACGGCAACCGCCAGGACGGCGTCGGCGGCGGCCCCCGCGGTGTCCCCCCGCGGGGCGCCGGTGAGCAGGGCCGGCAGCCGCAGCTGCCGCCGCGCGGTGGACCGCGCGCGGAGCTGCCGGGCGGCACCGCCCCGGCCCGCGACCAGGGCTGGAACAAGGACCGTGCCGCGCTCGACGCCCCGCGCGGCCACGACGAGCAGGACCGCGCGCAGACCTCCACCCCGGCGCCGAGGGACGAACGGCACGGCCCGGGCTCGACCACGGAGATGCCGGCGATCCCGGCGGCCGGCGACCGGCAGGGTCCCGGCTCCACGTCCGAAGTCCCCCGCCGCGACTTCGACGCCCCGCGTGGCCAGGCCGGCGGCGCCGCCCAGACAGGCGGCCGGTTCGCGCAGCCGGGCCCCGGTTCCCCGGAGGGCCCCGGACAGTTCGTCCGCTCGGACGTCTTCGGCACCCCGGCCGGGCAGGGCAACCCCTCCGGTACCAGCCAGTACCCCGCCCCCCAGGGGTACGGCAACGGGAGCACCGGCCAGTACCCCGCACAGCAGGGCTACGGCAACGGCTCCACCGACCAGTTCGACGCCCCGCAGAGCTACGGCAACGGGAGCACCGGCCAGTACCCCGCACAGCAGGGCTACGGCAACGGCTCCACCGGCCAGTTCAGCGCTCCGCAGGGCTACGACGACGGCTCCACCACGGGCCGGCACGCCCTGCCCGCCCGCCAGGACCCGTCGTCGACGGGCCAGTTCGAGCGGCCCCAGGCCGGTGGCCAGGGTGGTTTCGCCGCCCAGCGCCCGCCGGCCCCGCAGCAGCGTTCCGCCCGTCCGGCACCCGACGACAGGAGCGCCTCGCAGCGGCCCGACGAGGGCCGGGGACCGGGCGACGGGTGGGCTCTTCCGCCCGCCGCGGGTCCCGGTGACGGACGCACGCCGCTGTACGACACCCTGGAGACCAACTGGTTCCGCGGTGAACGGAAGCAGGGCGGCAGCCCGGCTCCGGCTCCGCAGCAGCCTCAGGCCTCCTCGGCCCCCCAACGTCCCGCGGCCACCGGCTGGCGCAGCTCGCCGAACGACGAACTCGTCCGGCAGGCCGAGCGCGTCAAGCAGCCGGCCGCGGGCGGAGTCACCACCTCCGGCCTGCCGCGCCGGGTGCCCCGGGCGAACCTCGTCCCGGGCACGGCTCAGCAGCAACAGCACCAGAGCGGTCCGCAGGTCTCGCGTGCGCCCGATGACGTACGCGGCCGGCTGACCAATCTCCGTCGGGGTATCGCACAGGGTCGTCAGGCCGGCAACGGCCAGACGGGCAGCTTCCCCACTCACCAGCAGGAGCGTTAGTTGAGCCCGATGAGCCAGGCGGCACAGAACCTCAACTGGTTGATCACCAACTTCGTGGACAACACCCCCGGGGTGTCCCACACCGTCGTGGTGTCCGCGGACGGACTCCTTCTGGCGATGTCCGAAGGCTTCCCCCGCGACCGCGCCGACCAGCTCGCGGCCGTCGCCTCCGGGCTCACCTCGCTGACCGCGGGCGCCTCCCGGATCTTCGAGGGCGGGAGCGTGGCGCAGACGGTGGTCGAGATGGAGCGCGGGTTTCTCTTCCTGATGTCCATCTCGGACGGGTCGTCCCTGGCGGTCCTCGCCCACCCCGAGTGCGACATCGGCCTGGTGGGCTACGAGATGACACTGCTCGTCGACCGCGCGGGCGCGGTCCTCACGCCCGATCTGCGCGCCGAACTACAGGGCAGTCTGCTCCACTGACCGGCCCCGGTACCACCCGCCTCACCAAATCACCGTCCGGCCGCCACAATCCCCCCACCGGCCCCGTCCGACGGCTTGCCTGACCGACTTGCTGTCCCGCCCGGAGGATTCATGACCCCGCCCACCGCCTCTCATGATCCGTACGCAGAGCCGTACGGGGACGAGGGCGACCAGCCACTGGTTCGGCCGTATGCGATGACCGGTGGCCGGACCCGGCCGCGCTATCAGCTCGCCATCGAGGCGCTGATCAGCACCACGGCCGACCCGGCAGCGCTCATGGGACTGCTCCCGGAGCACCAGCGGATCTGCCATCTGTGCCGCGAGGTGAAGTCGGTCGCCGAGGTCTCGGCGCTGCTGGCCATGCCGCTGGGCGTGGCCAGGATCCTCGTCGCGGACCTGGCCGAGGCCGGCCTGGTGGCCATCCACCAGCCGGGCGGCGACGAGAACAACGGCGGCGCACCGGACGTGACGCTGCTCGAAAGGGTGCTCAGTGGACTTCGCAAGCTCTGACGGAGGCCGGGCGACCACCTCCGCGAAGATCGTGGTGGCGGGCGGCTTCGGCGTGGGCAAGACCACGTTCGTCGGCGCCGTCTCGGAGATCAACCCGCTGCGCACGGA
>NZ_JBSFNN010000095.1:0-23323 GCF_053587115.1 Streptomyces sp. NPDC003697 | reverse complement strand
GATCCCCGTAACTACCTGGCCTTTCTCGGTCTCGCCGCCGCCATCTGCTGCTACAAGCGACGGCTCCGCCTCACCACGTAGGACACGGTCTTAGACACCCGTACCCACCACTTGCGGTGCCTCTCTTGGGTCTTGAAGCGGAAGCTGTCGGTGCCGGAGTCCCCGATCAGGCGGAGCGGCAGGCCGGCCTTCCCCCAGGCCGGGTCGGCCAGGGTGCTGATCTGCTCGGGCCAGCTTGCTGCCGCCGCCGTTGATACGGACCCTAGGCATCCCCGTCCGTGGGCGTCGCCCCAGGGCTGAGCATCTGGGTCGTGGCCAGGGTCCGGTAGAGGGAGTCGGTCTCGAGGAGTTCCGCGTGGGTGCCCACGGCCCGGACCCGGCCCGCCTCCATGACCACGATGCGGTCCGCCGTCGTGACGGTGGACAGCCGGTGCGCCACGACCAGCACGGTGATGTCCCGCGCCGCCTCCGCCACGGTCTCCCGCAGTGCCGCCTCGTTGTCGGCGTCCAGCTGCGACGTGGCCTCGTCCAGAAGGAGCAGCCGAGGGCGGCGCAGCAGCGCCCGGGCGATGGCGACGCGCTGGCGCTCGCCCCCGGAGAGCCGGCTGCCCCGGTGGCCGACCAGGGTGTCCAGTCCCTGCGGAAGACGGGCGACCACTGGGTCCAGCCTGGTGCGGCGCAGTGTCTCCCGGAGCTCCTGTTCCCTGGTGTGCGGTGCGCCCAGGGTCAGGTTCTGGCGCAGGGTGCCGGACAGGACGGGCGCGTCCTGCTCGACGTAACCGATGGCCGCGCGCAGTTCGGCCAGGGGCCACTGTCGCAGGTCGCGCCCGTCCAGGAGGATGCGGCCGGTGTCCGGGTCGTAGAAGCGCTCGAGGAGGGAGAAGGTGGTGGTCTTGCCCGCGCCGGAGGGACCCACCAGGGCGGTCACCCCCCGGGCGGGCACGGTGAAGGAGACGCTGCGGTGGACGGCGGGCAGCCCGGGCTGGTAGCGGAAGCCCACCTGTTCGAAGCGCACCGTGGCCGCCGGCCGCGCAGACCGCCCCGCGGCCTCCGCGGCGCTTGCGGGGGGCGTGCCAGGGACGGAGGGGTCCGCCGTTTCCGTGTTCATGTGCCCGATCGCCTCGATGCGCAGCGCGGCGGCCGCGCCGACCTGTAGCTGCCCCACGGCGTCGACGAGCTGGCTGATCCTCGGGGCCAGCGCGAACAGGTACAGCAGGAAGGCGACCAGGGTGGACACGCTGATCGCTCCGGAGGCGACCCGGGCACCGCCCACGCCGAGTACCGCCAGGAAGGACGCCTGCCCAGCGACGGCGGAGGCGGCCGCCGACAGGGCCTGCCACCCGGCGGCGCGTACCCCGGTGCGACGGGCGTCCTGCGCCATGCGGTCCAGTGCAGCCGCCTCCCGCTGCTCGGCCCCGGCAGCCTTGACCGCGCGCACCGCCCCGAGGGTCCGCTCCAGGGCCGCGCCGATCTCGCCGACCGATTCCTGCGCCTGCCGGGTGGCACGCCCGATGGCTGGTGCCGCCACCCCCACGACCGTTCCCAGCACCGCCACGACGGTGAGCGTGACGCAGAGCAGGACCGGGTCGACGAGACCCATCAGCACCAGCGTCACGACCAGCATGACGACGCCGGTGACGGCGGGCGCCGCGGACTGGGTGGCGGCTTGCCGCAGCAGCAGGGTGTCGGAGGTCGCACGGCTGATCAGCTCACCCGGTTCGTGCCGGTCCAGCTCGGGCACCGTCAGCCGGAGCAGGCGCCCGGTGATCCGCCGCCGGGCGGAACACACGACGGACTCGGCGGCGCGCTGCAGCACGTACTGGCCCAGGGCGGAGAACGCGGCAGCCCCGAGCAGGAGCGCGGCCAGGACCAGGACCGCATCGGTGGCCGTGCGCCCCGAGCCCAGGTTGTCGATCAACCGCTTGGCAGCCAGTGGCTGGGCCAGGCCGAGGGTGCTGCCGACCAGTCCCAGCAGCGCCCCGGCGAGGCCCGTGCGGCGGTGGGGCCGGAGCGAGGCCGCCAGCGCCCGGTAGCCGGACGGTGCCCTCAGGGCGCGCGTCCGGGAAGCGGCGGCTCCGGCGACCGCGGCCGACGCGCCGGCCGCGGTCGCGCCCCCCGGGTCCGTCGAGGTGGTCCGGACGGTCGTCGTGGTGCCGGGGCGTGCGGTGGAGGGCGGCAGTCGGGCCATGACTCAGTCGACTGCGAAGAAGCGCTGGAAGTAGTCGGCGGGGCAGTCCTCGCCGACCGGCTGCGAATCCGCCTCCACCCAGGCGTGCGCGGCGAACGGCGGCTGCTTGCGCACCCCCACGCACCAGGTGGGCCACTGGCCGCGCATCCGGCACAGCAGGACGGTCGCCAACGACCTGGGCAGGCACCCCTTGCGGCCACCGGCGGTCAGGCTCACGGCCAGGACGGTGTCCAGGGCGGCCGCGGTCTGTGCCACCGAGGCCGGCCGTGCGCCGCGGCGCACCTGGCGCAGCAGGGTGCGTATCCGGCTGGGCGGCAGAGTCGCCAGCAGGTGGGCGCACCCCACGGCGAGGCGGGCCGCCAACCGGGTGGGCAGTGGTACGGATCGAGGCCGGTAGGGGACCGCTTCGGGTGTCGACATGGGGCTTTCCTCTCTGCACGTGCGGACGCGGTGAGGGGCGCTCCGGCTTCTCGGGTCGCCGGCCGTTTCGCCCGTCAGTTCTCGTTGACCAGCCCGGCCGACCGGAGTTCCGTAAGAATGCGGTCGACGTCCTGCTGGGCGAGGCTGTCGCTGACGTCGTACCGCTCGGTGAGGGCGTGCACCGCGTCTTGTGCGTCCCGGCCCCCCAGCATCGTCTCCAGGACCACGGCGGCGCTGGGGTTGAGGGTCCAGTACTCGCCGCTCTTCTCGTCCAGCAGGGCAAGGCCGTATTCGGTCTCGGCCATCAGGATGCCGCCGCGTAGTTCCAGTTTCATCGGACAACCTCCGTAGCGAGGGATGTCTGCCGGTGGGGCAGGGGATGACGGGTGTGCCGCAGCGGTCGCGTCCGGACCGCCGGGCACGTGAACGGTGACGTGTGGCGGCGCGGGCGTCAGCCGTCCGCAGGGCGGTGCAGAGTCTCGCGGGTGCGCAGCCACGCCTCGCAGCCGACGGTCGGGTGGAGGAGAACGTTCTCCAGCTCCGCCGACACCGGACCGGAGCACCAGGCGTGCCACACGTCCGCGTCGATCAGGCCCAGTCCGGCCAGCCGTGAGTCCTCGCACAGCGCCAGCAGGGCCTCCCGGTGCCGTCGCAGCCCGACCTCCTCCTCCAGCGTGGCGTTGGCCTTGGTGGCCCGGGTGCGGCTGGCCTCGGCGACGACGCCGCGCATGGCCTCCACCACGAGCGGCTTGTACCGCCACGGAGTCACCCGTTCCTCCGGGCGCACCGCCAGGCCGGCTTCCACCACACGGTCGTCGTAGAAGGGGGAGGCGAACAGGAGACCGCGCTGACGCGTCATCTGATTGAGGTGCCTGGCGAACCGTGACACCGCCTGCATGGTGGCCAGTTCACGGTGCTCTCCGTGCCCGGGACCCAGTGGCCGCGCCACGGCGGCCTCCTGCCGGACGAGTGCGCGCACCGCGTCGACGGCGTCCGCGGTGGCCCACGGCGGCATCCTTGCGGGCGAGCACCACTGGAACAACGGCTCCTCCGGCGAGGGCAGGGGGTCGGTCAGGTCGGTCGCGATCTGCTCCAGCCACGCCCCGTATGGGCGCCGGTCCAGCAGTTGACGTACGGCTCGCCGCCGCGACCAGCGGTACTTGGCCAGGTATCCGCGGGCGTGGCGGACGGCGGTGCGCGGCCGGCGCAGCAGCAGGTCGTGGACGCGGGCGGAGGCGCCCGCCAGCAGCTCGTCACCGCCGAAACCGTTCAGGTGGACAGTGGATCCCCGATCAGCGGCCAGGTGGAGCAGGCTCATCCGCCGGTTGCGGTCCACGGCGTACAGCGAAGGGGCGTCCAGTACGTCGGTCAGCGTGTCCACGCCGTCGAAGGTGAGCGGGAAATCGTCGGCGGGAACGATGTGGTGCTCGATCCGCCCGCCGCCGTCGGCCGACGACAGCTCCTCGACCGTGCGGCGGGCCCAGTGGACGTCGTCGCCGCGCGGGTCGTGGGTCGCCGCGGTGTAGGCGACGACCTTGGCGCCGGCAGCCACCGCGGTGCACACCACGGCGGTGGAGTCCAGACCGCCCAGATCGGCGGTGACCACGTCCCGGTCCCGGACACGGACCTCGACGGCCCGGCGCAGCTCGTCCCGCAGCATCGCCGCGCCCTCGGCCAACGGCACGTCGCGACGCGGCAGCCACCACCAGCGCTTCTGCTGTGCCCGGCCGTCGCGCTCCAGAACGAGGTAGTCGTGGCCGGGCACGGCTTCCACTCCGCGCCACACCGGTCGCGCCGACAGCGGGTGGAGCACGCCCAGACTGAGCATCTGGAGCGCGAGCCGACCCTCGTCGAGGGGTGCCCCGGTCAGGTCGGCCAGGACGTCGGCCCGGTCGGCCGCCAGGTGAGCCCGGTGCGCCCAGCCATGGAACAGAGAGCGGACACCGGTCACGGTGCCCTGCGCACGTACCCGGCCGTGCAGACTGACCAGGAGGTGGTAGCTGCCCGGCCAGGAACGGGCGTAGCGGTCGAGGGAGGCCAGGTCGGTGGCTTCGGCCGCCGCGCGGGCCGCTTCCTCGGCGGTGACGGCGTGCTCACCCAGCACTGCCAGGCGGACCCCGCCGCACTCGCCGACCGTCAGCTCCCGGGGATCCCAGCGCCCCATCAGCCACGGCCGGCCCGAGGCGTGCGTGCGGCTCTCGGTGGCGTGCGGCAGAGCCCTGGCCGCCACGGCTGCCGCTTCGTCGGTATCGGGCAGCACGACGAACCAGGCGGGCACCACGGCGGGCAGCACGGGGCTGTTCATGGACTCACGTACCTCCGGTCGATGGCGTGCCCGCGGATGCGGCGGGAAGGACGGGCCGGGCGGAGCGGCGGAGGGCAGTCGGTGACCGCCCTCCGCCGCCACGGACGGGCCCTGGTCACTCACTCCGGAGGGGGGAGGGCAGGGCCCGCTCGCGTCGCGGTCAGATGAGCTGGTGACCGCCGAGGAGGTCCTTGGCGGTACCGCCGGCCAGGCCCGTCGTCTTGCGGAAACCGCCGGCCTTGCTGAGGGTCGGACGCTCGTACGTCATGGCCACACATCCTTTCGTTCACGACGACGTCAGCTGCCGCCGTGTCAGTCGGGTGAAGGAAACGTCGGTACAGGCACCTGTTCGAATCGGCCCGTTTCTCACTGCGGTTCCGGATCCGCGGGCGGCCAATTCGGTAAGTCACCCTAGGGGCAGCCGTCAGATCATCACAACAGTGCAAGGAGGGGGTGACGTAGCACGCGGGAGGCGAACTCTGCACCTTTTCCCGGGTGGATGCCGCCGAAAGCGGCGGAACACGTGCCATGGAAAGCAGGTTTGAGGGTATGGGAGAGGGTTTTCGCGCTGACCGGAAGGAAATCGCATGCGTCCAAGACCCGTAAGTCGCACCACCACCGACCGGTTTGCCCAGGTCGGCGGCTACCCGGCCATCACGGGTCCCTCTCGGCCGCCCCGGGCGTCCGTGGGCCGGCGTCCGCCGCCGTGAGGGAAATCGGCAAAATATTCAACTGTCGAATATTTCATCACTGGCTGGCGTTCTCAGCTGGATCCCGCGATGATCTGCGACTCTCCCGTGAGAACGGAGGGGAAAGGAGAACTGGCGGGTAATACCGCAGGTATTTCATCCGCGGACCGCCGGGTGCGTGTGCTCTCGCCGACCGTGCTCGCCGTACCGGCGGCCCTCGCGGCCCTGCACGACAAGTCATTGGCCGCCTCGGCGGCCAGGAATCGAATGCCGGCCCGGAATCCCGCCCCCGCCGTCCGTCTGGGTCGTTGCGGTGGGTGGTTCGTGTGGTGTGTGGGCCGTCTGGACTGTTCCGGTGGGAGGGGGCACTGTACAGCCTCGGAGAACGGATTCCCGACACCGATCCGGCGACATCGTGACTGTACGACGGCAGGTTGATCGCCCGCCGCGGCACCGACCACGGCTCCGGCCTCGGCACCCAACGCTGGGTCGTGGAACGCGCATTCGCTCACCTTCACTGGTTCCGCCGACTGCGGATCCGCTGGGAGATCCGCGACGACATCCACGAAGCCTTCCTCACTCTGGCCTGTGCGCTGATCTGCTGGCGACGCCTGAAGTCATTCCGATAGGAGTTCTTACTGGCTCGCACGGTCAGCGACAGCATCCGCCGCTCGCTCGGGCGCTTGATACGGGGCGTCATGACCGCCCACCGCCTCGCGGGATCATGCTGGTCATCAAGGTCATGACGTCACTGTCCGGCTCACCACCCATGCGGGACCACCGGTAAAATGACATCTGATGCCGAAAGACCGCCAACCTGCAACGACATCGTCCGAGCCGGACGCGACGCCACTCCAGGGCGCCGCGTGGCTGCCGCATGGCTATCAGCTGGACCCCCACTCGCATGCCGAGGGGCAGCTCGTCTACGCCGCCGCCGGCGCGCTGGCCACCGCCACGGAGCGCGGAACATGGGTCGCGCCCGCCAACCGGGTCACCTGGACACCCCCGCACTTCGCGCACTCCCACCGCTTCTACGGCCGGACCGACGTACGCCTCCTCCACGTCCCGCTCGACCTGTGCGCACAGCTCGTGGACCACCCGAGCGTCTTCGTAGTCAGCCCGCTGCTGCGTGAAGCGCTCCTCGCCCTCACCGGCAGCCCGGAGCGACGGCCCGGTGCGCACCGGCGGCTGCTCGCCGTCATCGTGGACGCGCTGGTCGACGCCGCAGAGCAGTCCCTCCACCTGCCGGAAGCCAATGACGACCGGCTCCGCTCCGCCACCGCGCTGCTGCACGAGGACCCTGCCCAATCCACGACCTTGGCCGAACTGGGCCGCAGCGTGGGGGCCGGTGAGCGCACCCTGAGCCGCCTGTTCCAGACCGAGCTGGGCATGAGCTTCCACCGCTGGCGTACCACCCTGCGCATCCACCTCGCGCTGGCCCGCCTCGCCGACGGTATGTCGGTGACGGAGACCGCGGTGGCGTGCGGCTGGTCCAACCCCTCCAGCTTCATCGACGCCTTCACCGAGGTCGTCGGTCAGACACCCGGCCGCTACCAGATCGAACTACGCCACCACTCCTGACCGCCAGCGCCAGCGCTTGCACAGCTCAGGCGCTGGCGGCGGCCTCATCCTCCATGCTGGCGGCTTTTCGGCATCTGCTGTCCAATCACCGGTGGTGCGCATGCCAGGCGTTGTCCGAGGGTGATGACCGTACTCAACACCACCCAGCCCTCGCCCCGAGCACGGAGGCTCGCACACCATGACCACGACACACGAGGAAACGACAGTCGTCATCATCGGAGCCGGCGTCGCCGGCCTGACTCTTGGCAACTTTCTGCTGCGCAACGGCATCGACTGCATCGTGCTGGAGAAGCACCCCCGCTCCTATGTCGAGAAGCGCCAGCGCGCTGGGACCATCGACACCTTCGGAGTGCGCATGTTCCGCGAGTGGGGCCTGGAGGAAGTCCTGGCGGGCGACCCGATCCCGCACAGCGAGGGCGGCTTCTACATCGACGGCCACGCGATGCCGATCGACGTGGACGACAACAACGAGAGCCTGTACTGCCCGCAGCAGGTCCTCGTGCGCAACCTCACGGAGCTGTTCCTGCGCGAGGGGGGCGACCTGCGCTACGAAGCCGCCGATGTCACCCTGGTCAACATCACCAAGGGCCGCCCCGTCGTGCGCTACTGGGATGCCGCCGGTACGGCGCGGGCTGTCGACTGCGACTTCATCGCCGGCTGCGACGGCTTCCACGGCGTCTCGCGTCGCAGCATCCCCGCCTCCGCCCTGACCGAGTACTCCCACGCGTACGGCTACTCCTGGCTCAGCGTCCTGGCCGCCACCCCGGCCCGCCCGTCCGGCTTGGCCATCCACGAACTGGGCCTGGCCGGCACGATCCCCCGCGGCCCGGAGGCCAGCCGCATCTACCTCCAGTGCGCGGTCGACGACACCCCCGAGCAGTGGCCGGACGAGCGCATCTGGAGCGAGCTGGAGGCCCGCTTCGGCACCCCGCCCTCGCGCGGCGAGATCCTGTCCAAACAGATCGTGCCCCTGCGCAGCGTGGTCTTCGCCCCGATGAGCTACGGCAAGCTCTACCTCCTGGGCGACGCCGCCCACATCGTCCCGCCGATGAGCGCCAAGGGCATACACCTGGCCCTGCACGACACCGAGGTCTTCGCCCGAGCCGTGATCCGCCAGGCGAAGGAGGGTGACTCCAGCCTCCTCGACAGCTACTCGGAGACCTGCCTGCCGCACATCTGGAACTACCAGGCGTTCGCGATGTGGATCACCGACACCATGCACAATGCCGGATTCACCGGCTTCGAGGGTGAGTTCAAGAAGCAGATCGCCCGCGCCGAGCTCCAGCGCCAGCTCGCCTCGGAATCGGCGAACAAACTGTTCAGCGAACTCACCGCCGGAACCAACTAGTCCACACCTCCTCCTCGATCATGCTGTGTCGTCATCGTCCAATTCCGCAGCCTCCGGATCGCGCAGCGGGCGCAAGACGCTGCGGCCGGGACGCTGGCGGTGAAACTGTAGCGGCCGAGCAGGTTCAGGTTGCGGTGCTTGAGCGGGGAGAGCCGGCCGATGTCCTCTTCGCGGAGCTCGTGGCCTTCGGTCTGGAGCTGCTGAACGGCAGCGTTGATGTACTTCGTCGTCCAGAGCACGCGCACCTGTCCGAACCCGGCCTGCTTGTCATCGACGTGGCGGGCTTCAACGATGACACCGTCTTCGCCTTCCAAGCGGCGATCGCCCAAATCTGGGGGACCGCGGTCGCCGAGCGCACTACCCAGGATGCCCGCCAGCCCGGTGTGCTGCTGCGGATGTACACCGATCTGCGACAGGTCCTCGAGGAGGCCCCTCCACCGGTGCCGGCACCGTCGGCCACGTAGAAAGGCGTGGTCCGCCACGACGGGGGGTGCCTCTATGTCCTTCGTCAAGCGGGCTGGGGGCTTCTGGGTTCGTAGAAGGTGCCGTCGCGGAGCATGGCGAACAGGACGCTGAAGACGCCGTTTTTTATGGCTTCGGTGAGGGCTGGGCGGCCTGGGGAAAGCCCAACTCGTCCAGCAGCGCTCTGAAGAGGTCCTCCGCAAAGGTCTCCCGCGAGCGCAGTAGCTCTTCGATCCGGGGCTGCTGCGCTGTGGCTGGCATGCCGGCCGCGGCAGCCCAAACGAGGGCGCCTTCAGCGTCGGCTGGAACATTCACGTCGAGCTGCGCGCGCTTGTGCCTCACCGCCTCGTTGAACGCGGGTGTGCCCACCCACAGGCTCACGTCGTCCAGGTCCTCTGGTTCCTCGGTGAGGAATGCCGCAGCGTTATCCAGGTTGAGCCACGCCTGCCAATGCTGCCCGTTGGTTGCCAGGCCGGTCACGAGGGCGATGTCGCTATCAGAGACGTCTGCGACGCAGGCCGGTGCGCCGGCCCATCCGACCAGGGCGGACAGGTAGCCGTCCTCCCATAGGCCGTGATCGAACTGGAGGGTTTGCCAACCACCCGGTCGCGGCCACCACGCATGCACGGTTTCCTTCAGCTCCTGGCTGATGCTGTTGAACACGGGTGCTTCCAGCAACGGACGCTTGCTACGGGCAAAGACCAGGTGACCCGAAAATCCCACGGACCCTCCTCCTTGGAGACGTTGCGCGCACCTTACGGGCTGCCATCGACAGAGCAGGCTTGGGCCCGCTCAGCTGCTGAGTCGGCGATAGTCGATGAGGGCGGCACAGGGAAGTCTGCTTGATCGGTCCACGCCTTTGCTGAGGATGAGCACGCGAAGCACAGTCAGCATCCGGGGCCGATCGGCGGAGACGACGTCAGGGCGAGGGCAGCGTTCCGGAGCTGGGCCGCCCACGTCTGCCGGTCAAGCCCCAAGGTGTACTCGATGCAGCAATCGCATTGCGGGATCAGCGCCACGAACGATTGCTCCGCCGTCGTCTCGACCTCCGTCTCCCACCAGTCGTCCGTCGCCAGGTCAGCGGGACGTATCTCTCCGTCGATGAGCCTCGCCGTCATCCGGCGCAGAGCGTGGCGCCGTCCCAGGTCCCGATCCGGCAACCCGGTCCCCGACTCGGCAAGTGCTTGCTCGAACGCGTCCCGGATATCGCGGGGATCGGTGTTGCGAGGCCAACCGGCGAGCTCGCACAGCGGGCTGGCCGCTTCCAGCAGGCCGAGCGCGAGATTGGAACAGGCCAGCCCGATCACGAGCCGGCCCAGGGACGGCAGGGAGCGCAGGGTCTGCCACCCTTGCCGCAGGCCGCCCGGTCCCGGTTCGCCGTGGCGCGCGGCGCGCAGGGGGTGGAGGGGGTCCGCAGGGCGAGTGCGGCCGACAGGAAGGACAGCACGCTCAGGCACACGAGCATGCGGGTGGGCCCGGTGAGCAGCAGGACACCGCCCAGGGCGGGACCGACGAGGGTGGCCGTCCGGTCGATGCCGATCAGCATCGACTGCACCCTGTGGGACCGGCCTTCGCTCTGGCGGCTGCAGTCTTCGGCTGCTTCCACCGCAGGGGTCTTCAAGCGCATCCGCGATCAGCTGCAGTGACCAATCTGCCGGACCATGGGAACTCCCTCACCCGGTGGCAGCGGTGATCGACTCGCATCCGTCAAGGCGGCGAGTAGCTCACGCCACGTCGAAGACGATGAACACTGCGAGCAGCGCAAAGATCGCGACAAGCGAGTTGATCTCCGGGGTCCAGGGGCCGTACAGCCCGAAGCAGACGATCCCGGTAAGGGCGCCAAGCCCGAGGAGGATGAACAGCGGCGCCGCCAGCCTGGATAGCAGGGAGAAGCTCCATGTTGGTGCGCGGCGCAGCCCGGATGGCCGTTCGGAGGTGCCGTGCAACACGTACTGGGCGATCCGGCGCAGATTGGGCGCTTCAAGGGCCGCGCCGTGGCCTCCACGGTGGTAATAGACCTCGGTCTTGACCGCGAGGTCGTCGTCGAAGCCGACCACCCCGCCGGTGCCGATGTCGCGCATACCAAATCCCCGCAGCCCGGCGCAGAGGATCGCGACGGGGATGTCGCGTACGGCGCGCTCGTTTCTGATCTGGGCGACTTGGCCCTGGTCGACGCGCTTGGTCCAGTCGTAGGACGGCGGCAGGACACTCCCGGCCAGCAGCACACGGTGGAACCGCATGCCCGGGATACGGCTGAGGCTATGGCCGAGGAGGTAGGTACCGTTGCTGTGGCCGACGAAGTGGAACGTCGCCTTGGGGTTCTTGGCGAGGTGTTCGGCGTACACATCCCCCAGCCAGCCGACGTACTTGCGGCGGGTCACCGGGAGGATGAACTTGCGTGCCGAGAACCGACCGTATGTGGCGCCCACCACCTCGATGCCGGGGTCTTCCGCCTTGAGTAGCTCCTTCAGGTCGTTCACCCAGGTCGTGTTGCCTGCGCGGATGCCATGCAAGAGGATCACGATCTGTTTCCCCGGCGTGCCGATCTCCGGGACGGCCGCCGGGCCGCGAGGGGTAATGAACGCGTTCGCAATGAGCTTGAAGCGGGCGTCCGGGTCCTGCGCGATGTCCAGCCGCAGGAGGTTGTTGTGGTCGGCGTCGGCGAGGAACTCCTGCCAGCCCGTGGGGAACAGATGAATGTCGCTGCTGTCGTCGCTGGTGACGAGATTGTCTCTGGTCCCGATGTACTGCACGACGAGCGGCGGGTGGTCCTGCGTGTTGATCTCGCGGATCCAGGTGATCCGCAGGTTGGTGATGAAGTCCGACCCGCGCAGCAGATCGTGCACCAGCCACCGTCTGAGCACGGGCAGGACCCGCGCGCACCAGGCCATCGGGGGCAGCCACCACGCCCTGTGCCAGGACACGTCGATACCCCGGTTGAGGCTCGCGAACAGCACGATGCGATCGACTTTCCTTGCCCATGGGCGACGCTCGTGCGCTCCATTCACCCCCAGTGCGCTCAAGTATGCCTGCCGCAGGACAAGACCACCGAGGCTGTGGGCAGCCAGGACCACCTCGTCGTAGCCGCCGGCGGCGACCCAGTGCTCGTGGATCCGGGCGCCGGCGGTCGCTGCCAGCTTCGTGACGGAGCCGTTCTTGTAGCCGAGACCGTCGTGCGGCACGACGACCCAGTCGCAGTCCGGCTTTCCGTAGCCGTCGAGCTCCGCGAGCCGCCGCCTCAGCGTGTCCCACGCCGCTGTCCTGCCCGTGATGGCCGGTACGAAGATGACAAGTCGCCGCGCCACAGTCCCCCTCCCCGCGCCCGACGGCGTCGCTGCGGGTTGCTTCGCCGACCAGCGTGGCATCCGGACGAACACTGTGGCGGCACTTCGCCGAACAAACCCGGCCGACGGAGTAATGCGCGCAGAATGGGCACGCAGGCGAGACGTGGGTCCTCAGCGGTGATGGCGCGGTACGCGAGTGCAAGGCCAGGGCAGCGGGCTGATCCGTCCCGCAGAAGAGAGCGTCAGGGATGAACCGGGGGCGCCGTTAGCGGCGGGCTTCTCAAGGGCCGGACGGCTCGGGGGCGGCTGCGACTGTCCGGGGTGCTCCTGAAGTATCTGCGTCGATCAGCCGGCTGTTCTCGATCATCAGCCGATGGTTGACGTTGCGGACGGAGAAGACCGACCAGCGACGGCGCCGGCTGAGGCGCGGCTACCGCGGCGGCCGACCACCAGGCTTCGACCGGGAGACCTACCGACGGCGCAACATGATCGAGCGCTGTTGTCTCGGACGGCATGGGCGTGCCCGTCATGGCGAACAACGCCCGGCACAGTAGGAGCGACTGCTCCAGACGCGCCGGGTCGTCCGAGTCCTTGTTGACCTCTTCGAGTACCGCAGTGAAAACCTTGCAGGCTCCCGGATGGGCACGGTGCTCGGGCGGGAGGAGACCGAATGCGGTCAGGCACGTGCGGACCGCCTCGTCGAGGTCGGGCGCGTCCGCCCGTGCCCGGTATCGGGCGAGCAGGGCGTTCGCCAGATGCACGTGCGCGTTCAGTCGGCGAGCGCGGTCCGCAGTCGTCTCGGGCACCGCTCCCTCATCGCCCTGATCGACCTCGGTCTCGGCCTCGGTTTCGACCTCACGGGCGAGGTCGACGGCTTCGCCCAGCAAGCGCACGGCCTCGTCGAGGTCACTGGGATCACCGGGATCGCCGGTGGACGCGAAGCCGAGCACCAGGGCCTCGCCCAGCATGGACAGGCCGATCAGCCGGACGACGGGCGCCTGCCCGCGGGCGACCACGTCGCGAGCGCACCGGATGGCCTCCCGGCGATCCGCGTCGTCCCCGGATACCTGGAACCCGGACATAGATACGGTGGCGGCGTGGGCCGGACATAGCGCACGGAACGGGTCATCCTCCGCGAGGTGTCCGGCCAGGCGTCGCAGGTCGGCGGCCGCCTTCGACAGACCTGCACGGTCGCGCGAAAGCAGTGCGGTCCCGCGGATACCCAGGACCAACGGACCGTCCTCCGGCCGCACGGACTCTGTCTCCGGACGGAGTTGCGCCGTGCGGGCGGCAAGTTTTGGGTCCGCCATGGCCGGCGCGACCAGGTCCAGGGACATTCCCCAGATCCGCCCGAAGGACTTGAATGCCGCCAGCGACTCCCGCGCGCCCTGCTCCCCCGGCAGTTCCCGGCCCCGGCACCAGCGCAGCCAGGCGACCACGTGCATCGCCGCCGCGGCCTGCACCCGGTCCCGGTCCGCCGCGTCGGCGAGTTCACCGATTCTCCGGGCTTCCTTGGTCGCCTGGTTGTGCAGAACGGGCTCCGGATCGCGCAGCTCACGGTAGGCGCGCACGCGCCGGTCGACCTTCGCGGCAAGGGCGGACAGCTCCTCTGCGGGTAGCGCCGGAGAGGGCTTGTCGAGTTCGTTGCGGATGTCGGTCAGACGCTCGGCGAGATCCGGGTGCTGGGCCGACAGTCTCGTGAGATCACCGCGCACGGTGAGAAGTTGACTCCACATCACCGCTCGCCCATGCTCCAGTCGTTCAATGGCGCGCGGGAGCCGGAGAGCGTCGACGGCGGCCGCAGCGGAGTCGCGCACCAGTCCCGGCCACTGGGTCAGCAGGTGTTCTCGCGATGCCCGCTCCAGCCCGTGCCACGCGAGCAGCGGGAGCAAATCCACCACATCGTAGTCATCCACCGCGGCGCCCGGTCGCCCGCCGACCTGGGCGGTGAGGTCACCGGCGGTCCGGGCGGCTTCGAGTCTGGCGTACACGTCGGCCGTCGCGCTGCGTGCCACCTTCCGCAGCAACGCGACCGCGGCGGAGGCGTCCGTGACGGAGGCGTTCACGGCCAGCCGGTCGATGAGGGCGTGGGCGACCGCCAGGGATTCGTGGGCACGATCGGGACGGCTGGAGACCGGCGCGTGCATTGCGGCTCGGGCCGCGTCGACGGCCAGGTCAAGATCGTCGGGGTGGTCTTCCGAGCGGGACCTGGAGCGGAGCAGAATACTCAGCTTGATGAGCATGCCGGACCGCTCGGGATGGTCGGGGGCCGTGGTGTCCACCGCCGACCGGATGGCATTGATCGCCGCAGTGAGGTCCTCGGCGCGGTCGCTGCGGCGTGCCCGGAGGTACAGCGTCGAGGCGAGGTTGGACAGCGCTCCGGAGTGGTCGGGAGTCCCCACCGGGCTACGAATGGGATGACCTGGTCGACCGTGCGATGACATGACCTGAGTACGTACGAATGTCGGGGGGGAGTTATGACGTGGAACGGCGGCGCGCCAGAGCCATGCGCCGGTCCACCGGTCCGTTGGCGGAACTTGGACTCCCAGTCCCGCCCGGTGTGATGGACAGGCCAGCCGACGTTCTGCGACGGAAGGGATCGGCCGAGTGACCTGCCCCTGTCCCGGGGCAAGGCCCCGGGGCGGTGCCCAAGGCCCGCCCGGCTGGAGGGGCGCCCGTCGGCGTAGTCCTGGGCCACGTCGGCGGTACCTGTTGCGGCGCCCGACTCGGGCGGCCGTAGCCCGTCCTCTGCCGGATGCACCGCCCTGCCCCAGCGGTGAAGGTACCGGCCGACCCGACCGCAGCTCACCGCGAAGGCGGCGCGAGCGCACGAATGGCACGCATCGAGTGCTCAACCGACTCGACGCTGGCCTCGAAGCTGGCCGGCAGAAGCTCCCGCGGGTCGGAGAGAAAGACGACCCGTACTCGTGGTCGGCGACGAAGCGATGCAAGGGCCTCCGCGCCCGTCACAGCGCACCCGATGAGCCGGGTCTCGGGAACCGCCGTGAGGAGGCGGGCGGCGCCACTGCGCACGCGTAATGTCCTGCCCCGGGAAAGAGTTCCCTCGGGGAAGACGCAGACGCAGTGGCCGGCCCCGAGGGCCTGCACTGCCGCATCCAGGCCGCCGCTGTCTCGTCCGCGTTCGATGGGGATTTGCTGGAGACGGTCGAGCACGGCGCCGAGAGGCGGCCGTTCCCACAAGGACCGTTTGGCCACGAACCGGATCTGCCGGTGCCGGCGTGCTGCGACGCCGACGACCAGGGCGTCAAGGGGCGTGTCGTGATTGGCGATGATCAGGGTGGGTCCGGTGCGCGGGATGTGCTCTGCCCCGTGGACACTCAACGGTCCGCGCCCTTCGACTACGACTCGGGCCACAGCGAGAGCGAGACGATACGAGAACGTCATGCGGGTTCCTTCGGGGCGAGAGGTGAGGGAGCCAGGACACGCAGGGCGCGAGGCACCGAAGCGAACCGCAGGCGGACGCGGTAACCCAGCACGTCGCCGTCGACGTGGACGGGCACGGGGTGGCCGGACTGGACGGTGAACCGGTCGATGTCATGCGCGAGAAGCTCACCGGGGCAGGGCCTGTGCGGGGTCCGGCCGGCCATTCGGACGACCGAGCGGACCACGGCGAGCGGGTTCGTCGTCCGACGGGCGCAGAGATCGAGCCGTGTGTCGAAAGACGCGCAAGGCGTGGCGCGCAGCGGCCAATGGCCCACATAGGTCCATGGATCGCTGTTCGCGACGACCAGCCACCGCAGGCCGTCGCACGGCGGGAAGCCCGGCCGTTGCAGCCTCAGGGTGGGAGACGGGTGCACGAGGAGATGGCGGGCCGCCGTGCCTACGGTGCGCGAGAGAGTCGACCGTCGTCCCCGCGCCCGTTGCTCCTCCACGTCCGCGACGATTGCCGCATCGGGGCCCACTCCTGCGGCAAAGAGGAAGTACCGCTCGTCGACACTGCCCAGTCCAATCGTGCGGTACTGCGCAGTACGCAGATGGCCCCGCAGGACGTCGGTTGCGGCCCGGAGATCCCGGGGAAGTCCCAGGGAACGGGCGAAGACGTTGGTCGCGCCGCCCGGCAGTACGCCCAGGGCCGGGACGTAGGCGTGGACTCCGTCGGCGAGGAGGCCGTTTGCGACCTCGTTCACCGTGCCGTCGCCGCCCAGCGCGAGCACCACATCCACCTTCCGGGACCGCATCGCGTCCCTGGCAAGCCCGACGGCGTGGCCACGGCCGGTGGTCTCGGCCGTCTCGATGTGCGTGACACCTCGCAACGTCTCAAGGAGAGCGTCGCACCGAGCTCGGTCGACGCCCGTCGCATGGGGGTTCACTACGGCCAGTGCTGACATCGAGGCAGAGTATGGCGATCTGAGGGCGGCTTGCGGGGTGAAAACCGATAATCCTCTGAAGGAAGGATGCAAATCCGCATACCATTGTTCTTCAGTGTTCTCTGTGGGACATAATGGTTCGCTCCATGCGGGCGGTGCAACGGAGCTCCGTCCGCGCGTGCTCGGCGGGCGGCGATGTGGAGCTGGAGAAAGATCATCTGGGGTGCATGACGTTCTCCAGCGCGAGGGCCGCTCTCTTCGTGAGTCTGAGGGCACCCCTTTACGTTTTCAACATCGTCTCCGCTGACGGCTGGGTCAGGGACCGCCCACTGGTCCTCGCAATCACCCTCCTGGCCGCGGCAGTCGACGCGGGAGTCGCCCGTCAGCTGCACCGGTCGGGGCGTGCCCTCATGAAGGTGCGTGTGCGGCTCGATGTGCTCTACGCGTGCCTGGGAGCGCTCGCCGTGCCTACGACGTGGCCGTACTCCGGCGTGCTCATGTTCCTGGTGCCGACGGCCATCGAGCTGATCGCCGTACGGGGACTGCCGCTCGGTGCGCTGTACATCGCCATGGTGGACCTGGTCATGTATCTCACCCGTGTCGCGGTCGGCGCCGACCCGTACGCATTCGAGCTCGTCTTCTATGGGGTGTGGATGCTGGTCATCGGGGCTGCAGCGTTCGCGGTGACCGAACTCGCCGGACGGCAGCACCAAAGACGTTTCCTGACGGAGCGGGAGGCCTTCCGCAACACGGTCGCCCTGCGGACGCGCAACGACCTTCTCCTCGGACGTGGCGGAGCCGTGGTGGAAACACTCAACCGCATCTGGTTCCAGCTGGAGGTGATGGTGGGGGATCCGGCACGTCAAGCCCACCACGCCTTCCGCCGCGAACAGGAGCTCCTGTCCGAGCGAACCCGGGAACAGGCCAGGTATCTGGCGGACATCCTTTTGGAGACGGCAGCGGCCCAACGCGTCGGACGGCCTGCTGTTGCCGAGCACCTGCACTTCGCGATGGACCGGGAGCAACGCCTCGAAGTACTGACTCCTGCTCAGGCCGAGGCACTGACAGCCCAGCTCACCCGCCTGGATCTGATGGGGAAGCACCAGGCGGAGGTACTCTTCAGCGACCCCGTCACAGGCGAGGCCCGGCTACGCGTGAGCGGTCGGACGCTGCACGTCCCTCCGGCGAAGGGGCGCAAGTTGGCGCTCGTGCCCGCGGCCGTGATCTTCGGCTCCGGTTCCCTGCTCGCCCTTGTCAATCCGATCTACGCGGACCTGCCTGTGGTGCCTGTCCTCCTCACCATGGCGGTCACCGCTGCGCTGGGCCTGGCGGCCGAGCGCCGCAGAAGACGCAGACGGGAGAAGGGCCTGGGGGCGGGGGTGCGCGCCCTCTGGCTCACCACGTTGCTTCCCGCCCTTCTCGTCCTGGGCATGACGGCTGTGTTGCCCGTTCACTGGAGGCTGGTCAACGGCCGGATCATCGTACCCGCGATCATCGGGCTGACGGGCACGCTCTACATGGTCGGCATCATCTGGCCCGAGCTGCCGCCCCGGCTTCGCTGGTGGACCTTGGCCTTCTGCCTGATGTGGACATACATCGCAGTCGAGATGAATCCGTATGGGGCTCCGCCCTTCCGATCGGTTATCGGCACCCTGATCATTCCCGCCAGCGTGGTCATGGCGGTCCTGGCCTTCGACAACAGGAACAGGGACCTGGGCCTGCGCCTGCACGACCAGTGGGTGGAACAACTGCAGGCTACCGCCGAGGACATCAAGCTGCACTGCTTCAACGAGGAGATCGATCTGCTGCAGCGTCAGGTTGCTGACGTCGCGTTCATGGTGCGCCGTGCCGAAGGCGAGCACGACGTGGCGGTTGCCGCCCGACTGCTCGCAGAGGCACAGTCCGCCCTTGATGCCCTACGCCATCAGGGCGTGGTGCATGCCGCCTAGGTCGGGAGTTCGCTGATGGGCCGCGTCGTCATTCTCGCCCTCGGGTCCCGAGGGGACGTCGAGCCGTGCGTCGCCCTGGCCCGGACGCTGCGTCAGGACGGCTACGACGTGACCATCCACGCGTTGGATGATTTCCGAGACCTCGTCGGCCGCGCAGGCATCGACTTCGTGTCCATGCGAGCGTGCCTTCCCCGCTCGGGGCAGGAGTCGAGGCGGGTGGAGTGGGCGATGCGCCACGCACACCGCCATCCACTCGTGGCCGTGGCGGGCGTTAGCCTGTGGTTGCGGGGCGTGGCGAGCGACATCACGCGATCGGTGACGTGCCGGGTGCGTCCCACCGACACGGTCATCAGCGGGATCCTCACCCTCGACATGGCGCTGGCGCTGCGCGCGGCACTCGGTTGCCGCATCGCCCTGGCTCTGTTCGCCCCGTGCCTGCCCACCCGTGAGGGGCCCAGCCTCATCGAACCGCTCAGGCCCGCGCACACCAGTGTCCTCAACCGGGCGGGAGGCGCCCTGGCGTGGTCGGTGGGCGTGTGGTGGTCCCGACCAGGCGGTGTCGTCGCGCGGCGCGAACTGGGCCTGCCCAGGCGGCGCGCCGAACCCTTTTTCCCTGTTCCCCCCGACGTCCCAGTTCTCCTTGCAGCGAGCTCTCTCCTCGTCCCCGCGGCTGCGGACTGGGGTCCCGGGGTGCGGCTGACCGGACCGTGGCACACGGCAGCGCCCGACGAGTGGGACGTGCCCGACGGCCTGATGAGGTTCCTTCGCGAGGGTCCCGCTCCTGTGTTCGCGAGCTTCGGCAGCGTCGGACTCGTCTCGGATACAGCGCTGTTCGTCGACGCCGCAGCCGCTGCGGGCGTCCGCCTGGTCACCACCGTGCCGCGTGGCTCCGGCACGCGACCGGGCCGTGTCGGCACAACGGCATATGTGGTGGACGAAGTTCCGCACGCGTGGCTGTTGCCCCGCACCGCCGGCGTCGTTCACCACGGCGGGGCCGGTACGACGACGACCGCGCTACGGTCGGGCGTTCCCTCCACTGCCGTCCCGCACCAGTTCGACCAGCACTACTACGCCCGCCGGCTCGCCCTGCTCGGCGTCGGCCCGCACCCGGTGCCTCGACGAAAGCTGGACCGTAGCGGTCTCGCGCAAATGATGTCGGTGATGGCTCACGCGCCGGAGGCGGAGCAGTACCGGCACCGGGCGATCCTCACCTCCGCGGCAGCCGCAAAGGAGCGAGGAACGCAGGAGGCGGTGCGTGTGCTGAGAACCGCTCGAGTGATCTGAGCCCGGGCAGACAGACCGTAACAAAGTCCCGGTGGGAGGTGTGTCGCAGCAGGCCGTTGACCTCATCCGCTCGTCGTGGCGTCCATGAATACGGGCAGTACGACGTGCGGGTAGGAACGCAGGACCGGATAAAAGGCCCGGAAACGGTGGGCTGATGAGGGAGCGGCGCCGCAGGATTGGAGGAACGCGACCCATTGGCCGACGTTTCGTGCGCGATGGGCGACCGCGATGTCGTCGTGCGCGGCGTGGTTGAGCATGTAGTCCCAGGCCCGCCAGCACCAGCGTTCCGCACCCGTTCCGGGTGCGTCCTCGATGACGACGACCGTCGACCGGGTCACCCGCAAGGCCTCGCGCACGAGGGCCTCGGGATGCTCGGCGTGGTGCAGCACGAACGCGAGCAGTGCCGCGTCGAACGACTTGTCGGCAAAAGGCAGTCTTTCCCCGTCGTAGAGCTGCAACGGCACCTCGGTGACGTTGTGGTCGACGATGTCGACCGCTGTCACCGATAGTCGTCCGTCGGCTCCCAGAAGCTCCGCGAGGCGGCATCCGCCTGCCCCGACGTCGAGGACGCTGCTTCCCGCGGGCAGATGCGGTTTGATCCGGTCGACGAGCGGCCTCTCCCGCCAGTAGACCCGGGAAACGGCACGTCCCACCCAGCCGAGAACACCCATGAGGCCACTATCACGTGACCTCATCGACGACCGCAATGCCGCTTCGGCAGGCGGAACGCGGCCGCCGGCCACCACGGTCACCGATGAGGTCCGAACTCCTCGAACACGCACCTACCGCTCACTGGGCGCTGTCACGGGTGTCGCGAGGACCGTCCGTCGCCCTGAGTCCGAGCAACCGCCGCAGGACGGGCCGCAGTTCTTTCCCATGCACGAGCCGCCGCCGCCCGCCCGTAGGAAACAGCACTACGGGCAGCAGGTCCCCGATCGTCTCGCGCAAACGCCGGCGTTCATAGGGCGACGCGCCCCCGGCCGAGGCGCCGTCCGAAACCAGCGCCGACGCGGCCCTGCTGCTCTCCGCGGCGGCGAGTGCGTCCCCGATCCGCGGCAGCGCGACAAACCCGACAGAACGATAGTCGACCGGCTTTCGGGGGCCCATGTCTAGGGGGGATTCCACCGCACGGACGAAGGGCGCCGAGGAGGGCACGTCAAGGTAGTCGAAGGCGTAGTCGACCCCGGCCTCCTGGCATCGCAGGGAGAGTTCGGGATGGGTACGCGCGTACGAACTCACCAGGATGATCACAGGCCGGTCTCTGCCCGCCAGTTCACGGATGCGCTGCGCGACCCTGGGACCGAGGAAGCGGTCGGGTAGTTCGCCGTGGCCCATCAGCACCGGGTACTCCCGGTCGTCCCGTCCGTCGAGTACAACCGTGTCGAACCGGTGCCAGTCCGTCTCCTGGAAGGCCGCTTCAAAGCTGTACCCCACCACGGTGTGTCCGGCCGTGCGCAGCCAGCCGACACGGCCCTCCAGGACGTCCTCGCGCTCGTCCACCACGGCGACCTGCACGCGCACCACCCCCAGTCCTGCACTGTAGCGGCCGATGCGTTGGCCAGTGCCCCGCCGCGGTGAGAACCGGACGGTCCCCGGTCGCAAAAACCACCCCTCAATTTTGCGAACGCCGCAGTCCAGTCTGGCTGCAGACCGCTTCGCACCGCCTCTCTCATGGGGGCGGGCGAAGGCACTGTACCGCGCCGGATCTGCCCGTTCCGGCCGAACGGAAGGACCTGTCACCATGCCCGGCCCTCGCAAACAAGCCCTCCTCTCTCTCCGCGCCGCCCTGATCTTCGCGCTCAGTCTGTTGGCTGCTGCGGTGGCCGGAGGACTGACCTACCTGAGGACGCACCGCGTACCCGACGCCATCATCGCCGCGGGTGTCACGGCAGGAGGCGCGGTGACCCTGTTCAGCACGATCATCGAGTAGGTCAAGCGCTGTGCAGCTCCCGGCACCCGGCGGGCATGACACCGATCATGCCGGCCGGGTGCTTTTCGGGTGCTTTGGCCACGACGCCAACACCCACTGACACTCTCCTCGATGACTGAAGCTGCCACCCCCTCCTTCCGGTGTTTTGCCTAAAGCAGCCTCTTGAGTGGGCAGCTTTAGGTAACGTGCTGGGGCAGGCGGGGTTCGCTCGCCTGCCTCATCGGCGAGAGGACTGTCTGCTGTGCGCATCATCGAGGGATCACCGCAAGAGATCGTGGAGTACGAGCGCCTGGCCGGCGTTGCAACAGGAGCAGTGTCCACCGAGGACAGCGCCGCCTCCCCAGACGAAGGAACAGAACCCGCCCGTGAGACGGCGGCGCCCGACGGCTCGGCTTCCCTGTCGCCCGAAGACCACGTGGCTCTGATGAAGTTCGTCTATGGACGGGCCGGCAAGAACGACGTGCGTACCTTCCTGACCGAACGGTTCCTCATGCGGCTGCTGGACGAAGAGGACGTCGTTGTGGCCTTCGGCCGCTCTGCCAAGACCTCCGACGGCCTCGCCGACTACCTGATGATCCGCGACGACGGCCCTCAACGTTACGGAGCCGTCGCTTACCTCCGCCCCAGCAACGGTGGCATGACCGTGCGACTCGGACCCGACGACATCGAGCACCTCGGCGAAAAGGACAACCCCCGCATCCAGTACCGCAACGTCGCACCTTCCGATCCCTACAAGATCAACTGTCCCCTCGCGGACGAAGACGCCCTCGAACTCGCCCTCAATCTCCTGCGCGCCGCACTCGACGTCGTGCGCAACGAGTAAAAACCGCAGACAGCCGTCTCCGCCTCATGAAGGAATCCAGATGAACAGCCAGCTCAACCTGCGAACCGCCGTCCTGTTACTCGCCGGGGCGGGCACCACCCACCTCGCCCTGCTCCACCCTTCAGCAGGGTCCGCCCTCCTCGTCGGCATGGCAGTCGTCGCACTGCTGCACTCACTGCTGGACCACACCTGAGCCAACAAGCACCGCGCGGGAACCCAGCCGCCAGACACACCGCCAGCAACCGCAGAAGGCTCCCACCCATGACCTCTCCCCTGCTTCGCCCTCACCAGCGGCAAGCCGTCGAAGCGGTCCTGCGCACCCTCGAACTGCCGGCCCAGGCGCACGTACCCGAACTGGGACTGCGCACCCAGGTCGTCATGGCGACCGGCTCCGGAAAAACCCTGGTTGCCGTGCGCAGCGCGGAGGAACTGCAGGCGGGTCGAGTGCTCGTGCTCGTGCCGTCGCTGGACCTGCTCACCCAGACCGAGGCCGCCTGGCGCGAGGGCAGGCGCAGCGGGCCGGGGTGTCGTCCCTGCGTGGGGGTGAGGCGGGGTTCGCGAACACCACGGACGTGGACGAGCTGGTCGCGTGGGTGCGGCCGTTCGACAAGGTGACCGTGTTCGCCACCTACGCCTCCCTAGTGCCGCGGCAGGCAACGTTTGCCCGTCAAGGAGTGGCGTCCGGTGCGTGCTCTCGGCGTGCCGGCCGGACGCCCTCGTACTGGATGTACT
>NZ_JBSFNN010000094.1:0-24123 GCF_053587115.1 Streptomyces sp. NPDC003697 | reverse complement strand
ACCGTGCCGGAGTCGAAGATCGTGGAGACCCTCATCGAGGAGGCCATGAAGCTCGCCGCGCAGATGGAGGCCGACGGCGCCGCCTCCGGCGAGCCCTCGGTGTCGGTCGCGGGCTGAGCACCGGCACGGGCCCCCACCGCCCTCCCACCGCGTCGCCCGAGGGGGGCGGCGCGGCCCGAGGGCGGCGGGTACAGTGCGGAGACCAGCAGAACCCCAGGGTGAGGCCCCGCACGTGTTGACCCAGACCACCTCACGGGTGCTCGAACCGAGCGACCTGGACGCCGCGCTCGCCGTCCTGCATCGCGAGCCGGTCGCGAACGCCTTCGTCACCTCCCGCGTGCAGGTCGCCGGACTCGACCCGTGGCGCCTCGGCGGCGAGATGTGGGGCTGGTACGAGGACGGCCTGCTCACGTCCCTGTGCTACGCGGGGGCCAACCTCGTCCCGATCTGCGCCACCCCGCGCGCCGTACGCGCCTTCGCCGACCGGGCCCGCCGGGCCGGCCGGCGCTGCTCCTCGATCGTCGGCCCGGTGGAGCCCACCGCGCGGCTGTGGCGGCTGCTCGAACCCAGCTGGGGTCCGGCCCGCGAGGTCCGCGCCCACCAGCCCCTCATGGTCGCCGACCGTATGCCGCCCGACATCGCCCCGGATCCCGACGTCCGACGCATCCGCCGGGACGAGATGGAAACCATCATGCCGGCGTGCGTGGCGATGTTCACCGAGGAGGTCGGCGTCTCCCCGCTCGCCGGGGACGGCGGCGTGCTCTACCAGGCCCGCGTCGCCGAACTCGTCGGCTCCGGCCGCTCCTTCGCCCGCGTCGACGAGCACGGCAAGGTCGTGTTCAAGGCGGAGATCGGCGCCGCGACCCCGCAGGCCTGCCAGATCCAGGGCGTGTGGATGGCACCCGAGTACCGCGGGAAGGGGATCGCGGCCCCCGGCATGGCGGCGGTGCTGCGGTACGCGCTGGCCGACGTGGCGCCGGTGGTGAGCCTGTACGTCAACGACTTCAACACCCCCGCGCGCCGGACCTACCGCAGGGTGGGCTTCGAGGAGGTCGGCGCGTTCATGAGCGTGCTCTTCTAGTGCCGCGGCAGGCAGCGTTCGCCCCGTCGCGACGCCCGGCACGCTCCCGCAAGCTCTCGGCTCCGCTCGAGCAGGGGGTACCCCCACTCGCCGCACCGGCCGGAAGCCCCAGTGCACATCCAGTGCGAGGGCGTCCGGCCGGCACCCCGAGAGCACGCACCGGACACCGCTCCTCGACGGGCAGACGCCGCCTGCCGCGGCACTGGGGGCTTTCGCTGGGGTCAGGGTCGTTCGCCGGCGTCGGGCCGGATAGGGGAGTGGGGTCCGGTGCCGTGCGTCCCAGGGCGGAGGAGGGCGGCAGGGCGGGGCCCTGCGCGGCGACCCGCCTGCCGAGGCCCGGCGCAAACCGGCCGCCGTGCCCCGTCCCCACCGGGCGAACCGGCCGGCGTCCCCCCACGATCCGCCCGTCACCTGGGGGCTTGGGGGCGACCGGTTCCGGTCGCCGGCCGGACGCGCCCGCGCCGGGTCTCATACACGCCCTGTAGTCTCCCCGGCATGCCCCACTTCCCCGGTCACGGACGGCCCCACCCCGACGACATCGTGATCGGCCCTCTCGACCTGCCCGCCCGCGTCGACGAGGCGCTCGCCGTGCAGGCCCTCGCCTTCGGGCTCGGTGCCGAAGAGGTCGCGGTACGCCGGCAGATCGTGCTGCGGCACATGAGCTACCCGAACGCCCGCGCACTCGGCGCCACCACCGCCGACGGGCGTCTCGTCGGGTTCGTCTACGGCATGCCCAACAACCGCACCCACTGGTGGTCCACCGTCGTCGAGCCCTACCTCCGTGCCCGCGGCCACGACGACTGGCTCGACGACTCCTTTGTGATCACCGAGTTGCACGTGCACCCGGACCACCAGGGCCGCGGCATCGGCCGCAGCCTGATCACCGCGATCACCGACGCCGCCGACGAACCCCGCTCGATCCTCTCCGCGATCGACACCGACAGCCCGGCACGCGGCCTCTACCACTCGCTCGGCTACCAGGACCTGGCCCGCCGGGTGCTCTTCCCCAGCGCCGCGATGCCCTACGCCGTCATGGGCGCCCCGCTCCCCCTGCGCCGCCGCTGACGACACGGGGACGCGGACCTCGCACGGCGTGGCAGGCACCCCCGGCGCCGGAAACGCCACGGCCTCCCGGACCCGGGCCGAACGGGCACCCAGGGCAGTGCGGGGGCGCCCTGTGGAGCGTTAACCGATTTCCACCGGGATGGACCGCCCGGCTAACCTCCTAGCCATCACCCCACCGCAGCAGGAGTACGAGACCCATGGCGAACGCACCGGTCCAGCGCATGTCCCAGTTGATGGCCAAGACGTTGCGTGACGACCCGGCGGACGCCGAGGTCCTCAGCCACAAGCTGCTCGTACGCGCCGGCTACGTCCGCCGCACCGCCGCCGGCATCTGGACCTGGCTGCCCCTCGGCAGGAAGGTCCTCGCCAACGTGGAGCGCATCGTCCGCGAGGAGATGGACGCCATCGGCGCCCAGGAGGTGCTGCTGCCCGCCCTGCTGCCGCGCGAGCCCTACGAGACGACCGGTCGCTGGGAGGAGTACGGCGCCGAGCTGTTCCGCCTGCAGGACCGCAGGGGCGGCGACTACCTCCTCGGCCCGACCCACGAGGAGATCTTCACGCTGCTGGTGAAGGACCAGGCGTCCTCGTACAAGGACCTGCCGGTCATCCTCTACCAGATCCAGACCAAGTTCCGGGACGAGGCACGGCCCCGCGCGGGCATCCTGCGCGGCCGCGAGTTCCTGATGAAGGACTCCTACTCCTTCGACCTCTCCGACGAGGGCCTCGCCGAGTCCTACGCCCTGCACCGCCAGGCCTACCAGCGGATCTTCGCCCGCCTCGGCCTGGACTACCGCATCTGCGCCGCCACCGCGGGCGCCATGGGCGGTTCCAAGTCCGAGGAGTTCCTCGCCCCGGCCGACGCCGGCGAGGACACCTTCGCCGACTGCCCGAACTGCGACTTCGCCGCCAACACCGAGGCCATCACCTACGGGCTGACGCCGGTGGACGCCACCGGCGTGCCCGCGCTCGAGGAGATCCCGACCCCGGACACCCCCACCATCGAGACCCTCGCCGCCTCGCTCGGTGTCCCGGCCTCCGCCACCCTGAAGAACCTGCTCGTGAAGGTGGACGGCGAGATCGTCGCCGTCGGCGTCCCCGGCGACCGTGAGGTCGACCTGGACAAGGTCGAGGCGCACTTCGCCCCGGCCGCCGTCGAGCTGGTCACCGCGGAGGACTTCGTAGGCCGGCCCGACCTGGTCCGCGGCTACGTCGGCCCGCAGGGCCTGGAGAAGGTCCGCTACATCGCCGACCCGCGCGTGGCCCCCGGCACCGCGTGGATCACGGGTGCCAACAAGGAGCACACGCACGCGAAGAACGTCGTCGCGGGCCGCGACTTCGAGGTCGGCGAGTACGTCGACGTCGTGGTGGTCCAGGAGGGCGACCCGTGCCCCAAGTGCGGCACCGGCCTGAAGCTGGACCGCGCCATCGAGATCGGGCACATCTTCCAGCTGGGCCGCAAGTACACCGACGCCCTCAAGCTCGACGTGCTGGGCCAGAACGGCAAGCCGGTCCGTGTGACCATGGGCTCCTACGGCATCGGCGTCTCCCGCGCGGTCGCCGCGCTCGCCGAGCAGCTCGCCGACGACAAGGGCCTGATCTGGCCCAAGGAGGTCGCCCCGGCCGACGTGCACGTGGTGGCCGCGGGCAAGGCCCTGCAGACCGAGCTGGCCCTCGACGTGTCGCAGCGGCTGGCCGCCGCCGGCGTCCGCGTCCTGGTCGACGACCGGGCCGGCGTCTCCCCGGGCGTGAAGTTCACCGACTCCGAGCTGATCGGTGTGCCGCAGATCCTGGTGGCCGGCCGGCGCGCGGGGGAGGGCGTGGTCGAGCTGAAGGACCGCAGGACCGGCGAGCGCGAGGAACTGACCGTCGAGGAGGCGATCGCCCGACTGACGGCGGAGTGAGGCGGGAACACCGACGTCGGGAAGGGCCCCCGGACCCTTCCCGGCATCCCCGCCGGGTCCGGGCCTCCGCGGCTCCGTCGTGACGGGGCCGGGCCCCGGCCGGCATCGCGCGGGGGAGACGGCCTGCCCGGCCGCGCCGCGGAAGCCGCACGGCCCCGTCCTCACCGAGCGCCGCCCGCCCCCGGCACGCGCGGTCGTCCGCGCCCCTATCCCGGCCGGGGCGGGGTCTCCGGGGGTCCGTCGCGGCGAGGCCGGGCCCTGACAGGCGTCACCCGGCATCGGTCGCGGCCGTCCGCGTGCCGCGGAAGCCGCGGACCTTCCGTCTTCACCGAGCGCCGCCCGCCCCCCCCGCACGCGCGGCCGGCCGCGCCCACTGGCGACGCGACGACCGACCGCGACGAGCGCCGCGGTCGCGGCATCGGCCTCACAGCCAGGACGCGAACTCCAGCAGCAGTTCCGCGTCGCGCGGACGGCCCACCCGGCGGGCCCGGACACCGGACTCCACGGCCCGGAACAGCGTCCACCCGCGCAGCCGCTCCCGGTCCACCTCCAGCGACTCCGCGAGCCGCTTGACCCGCCGCCGGGTCGTCGAGGCGCCGGACGGCGAGGCGATCAGGTCCTCCACCCGGTCACGGACCAGGCGCGCCAGATCGAAGGCGCCCTCGCCGACCACCGGGTCGGGACCGACGGCCAGCCACGGCACCCGGTCCCCGGAGAGCACCTTGCTCTGCCGGAACGTGCCGTGCAGCAACAGCCGCTCCGGGGGCCCTGCCAGCAACTCCTCCCGCGCCGAGAGCGCCGCCTCGACCAGCGGCGCCGCCTCGGGATCCAGCTCGGCGCCCGCCCGCATCGCCTCGGCCTGCCGTCCGGTCCGCTCCGCCACGGTCTCGAAGGGGTGCTCGGGGGGCGGTTCCACCCACAGCCGCCGCAGCGTGCCCGCGGCCTCCAGCAGCGCCCTGGCCTCCGGCAGCGAGCGGACCGACACGTCCGGGTGCAGCCGCTCCAGCAGCAGCACCCCCTCGGTCCTGAACGGCTCGAGCAACTGCACGGCGCCCCGCCCGCCCCAGTGGGCCAGCGCCGCACGCTCGCTCTCCGGCCGGGCCCGGGGCGGCGCCAGCTTCAGCACGGCCGGCGTCCCGTCGGCCGTCCGGACCAGCACCACCAGGCTGCTGCGCCCGCCGGGCACCTGTACCCGCTCGACGGTCAACTCGCGCGAGGCGACCGCCTCCCGCGCCGTCTCGGGCAGCTTCCCCAGCCAGTCGTCGCCGGCGGGTGCCGTCTCACCGAGCGCCCGCACCAGACGCGGCGGCGGTTCCAAAGCCATGCGCGAGTCGCTCCTTCCGTGCCCTTCCCGGACGCGTCACCTGACGCCGTGGCCCGGTACCCCGTGAACCGCGGGCGTCCACCGTCCGTACTACGCCGGGCGCGGCCCGGGCGCCTCCCGGATCACGCCGCCGGTGTCGCCGGCGGTGCGGCCGTCTCCGCCCGCTCGGGCAGACCAGGGAAGGCTACGCTGCCGCCGCGCCAGCGCACCGCCCGGACAGCCGCCTCCCGCAGCGCCCCGGCGGCCGCGCGGCGCCGCTCGCCGTCCGTGGCCCGCACCACGTCGGAGTAGACCGCCGCCATCCGGTCCTCCAGCTCGGCGGCGAGCCGGACCGCCGCCGCGGAGTCCGGCACCGGGAAGGGCAGCGCGTACGCCGCCGCGGCGGCCACCGGCCTGCCGCCCAGGTCCCGGACCTCCCGCGCGAGGGCGTCCCGCCGCGCCCGGTGCGCGTCGTAGGCCGTGCGGGCCTCCGCGCGCCGGGCGTCCCCGATCCGGCCGCCGACGACACCGTAGCCGTACACGGCCGCGTGCTCGGCCGCGAGCGCCGCCTGCAGGGCCGTGATCCTGGGTGCGCTCGTCTCGCTCACTTGACGCCCTCCGTCAGCAGATACGCGTGCGCCGCCCCGGCCGCCGCCACGGAGGCCAGCAGCCGCGCCAGCTCGCCCGGCACCTGCAGCAGCGCCGTCGTCCGCCGGTCCGCGAGGGCCCGTTCGGCGGCGGCGAGTGCGGCGAGGGCGTCCTTCTCGTTCGGTGGGACGGCGGCGGACGCGGAGACGGACGGCGACGGCCCGCCGGCCGCGGCGACCCGCGCCGGGACACTCGCGCCCTGCGGTCCGGCCGGCACCGCCGGTGCGGTGGGCGTGACCCCGTCACCGCCGAACGCCCGCTCGTGCCGGGCGACCTCGGCGCGCAGCGGCCGCAGCCGCTCCGCCAGCGGCGGATGCGCGGCGATCACGGCGTCGTAACGTTCCCTCAGCCCGCGGCTGTCCCGGGCGGCTCCCGCGCGGACCCGTTCGGCCGCCGACGGACCCGTGCCCGCGCCGCCCGGGTCGCCGGATCCGCCGGCGCAGCCCGCGAGCAGGGCGGCCCCGGCGGCCGTGGCCAGCAGGTTCCTTCTGCGCGGACCCGTGAGGGCGCGCGGGGGTAGGGGGAACGGCACGGCAGACGTCCTCGGGGAGTTCGAACACGGCAACGGTGGGGAGGGGCGGTTCGCCCGTGATCACGGTACCCGTGCACCTGTCCGGTTCCGCTCAGCGGCACCACGTACGCGTCCGCCCCGCCGCAGTGGACGGCAACACCCCTTCGGACCGGATACCCTTTGATCAGACACGCGACGTACCCACAACAGCACACGCGGCCGAGGAGTCACCCGGATGAGCACCACCCAGAGCGAGAGGCTGCGGGAACTGCTGGAACCGCTCGTCGCCTCCCAGGGCCTGGATCTCGAAGAGATCGCCGTGGACTCCGTCGGACGCAAGCGTGTGCTGCGCGTCGTCGTCGACTCCGACACCGGGGCGGACCTGGACCAGATCGCCGATGTGAGCCGTGCGCTCTCGGCGAAGCTCGACGAGAGCGACGTGATGGGCCAGGGCGAGTACACCCTGGAGGTCGGCACCCCGGGCGCGGAACGCCTCCTCACGGAACACCGGCACTACGTGCGTGCCACGGGCCGGCTGGTGAGGTTCCAGCTGGCCGAGGGCGGTGACCTGGTGGCCAGGATCCTGAACGTCGACGACGAGGGCCTCGACCTCGAAGTGCCCGGCGTCAAGGGCCGGAAGGCCACCACCCGCAGACTCGGCTTCCCGGACGTCGTCAAGGCGCGCGTCCAGGTCGAGTTCAGCCGCAAGGACCAGAAGGAAGAGGAGGCGTAGCCGTGGACATCGACATGAGTGCCCTGCGGGGCTTGGTACGGGAGAAGGAGATCTCCTTCGACCTGCTGGTCGAGGCGATCGAGTCGGCCCTCCTCATCGCCTACCACCGCACCGAGGGAAGCCGCCGCCACGCGCGCGTGGAGCTGAACCGGGAGACCGGCCATGTGACCGTGTGGGCGAAGGAGGACCCCGAGGACCTCGAGGAGGGCCAAGAGGCCCGCGAGTTCGACGACACCCCGTCCGGCTTCGGCCGGATCGCCGCGACCACCGCCAAGCAGGTGATCCTGCAGCGGCTGCGCGACGCGGAGGACGACGCCACGCTCGGGGAGTACGCCGGCCGCGAGGGCGACATCGTCACCGGTGTGGTCCAGCAGGGGCGCGACCCGAGGAACGTGCTCGTCGACATCGGCAAGCTGGAGGCCATCCTGCCGGTGCAGGAGCAGGTCCCGGGCGAGAGGTACCCGCACGGCACCCGCCTGCGGTCCTACGTCGTCCGGGTGGCCAAGGGCGTCCGCGGGCCGTCCGTGACCCTGTCGCGCACGCACCCCAACCTGGTGAAGAAGCTCTTCGCCCTGGAGGTGCCGGAGATCGCCGACGGGTCCGTCGAGATCGCGGCGATCGCCCGTGAGGCCGGTCACCGTACGAAGATCGCCGTGCGGTCCACCCGTTCGGGCCTGAACGCCAAGGGAGCCTGCATCGGCCCCATGGGCGGCCGGGTGCGCAACGTGATGGGCGAGCTGAACGGTGAGAAGATCGACATCGTCGACTGGTCGGACGACCCGGCCGAGATGGTGGCGAACGCGCTGTCGCCGGCCCGCGTCTCCAAGGTGGAGGTCGTGGACCTGGCGAGCCGGTCGGCACGGGTGACCGTGCCCGATTACCAGCTGTCACTGGCCATCGGCAAGGAGGGGCAGAACGCCCGCCTCGCGGCCCGGCTCACCGGATGGCGGATCGACATCCGCCCCGACACCGAGCAGGCGTCCGCCTGAGCCCCTCCCCGGGGCGTCACCCGGGAAGGGGAATAGATCTGAGCCGCAGGTCGCTTAGATCACGACAGTTCGGTACGCAGTGTCTGTCGCACCTCTCCCCCGTAGGGGTGAGATCGGTCAGGGGAGGTAGACTAGAAGTGTCTGGTCGGACGCACGCCCGAGTATGCCCTGAACGCACCTGTGTGGGGTGCCGGGAGCGAGCGGCCAAGACCGAACTGCTGCGGACCGTGGTGACCGAGGGCGAATGCGTCCCCGATCCTCGCGGTACGCTGCCCGGCCGGGGTGCCTACGTACACCCCGCCTCGGTCTGTCTCGACCAGGCGGTGCGCCGCCGGGCGTTTCCGCGGGCGCTTCGCGCCCCGGGACCGCTCGACGTAAAGGCGTTGCGCCACTACGTCGAGCAGGCACAAGGTTGCTGAAACGGCAGCCGACGGCCTACTGGGTGATGCCGGCCATGCCGAGCGGAACCGAGCAGGCGACACGGTAAGGAAGACATGCCGCGCGGAGCCCCGTGCGGCCTGGTACCTCGCGAGTCGAAAGCAGGTCGAGATTGCGATGAGCACTCGATGAGTACGCGATGAGTACGCCCATGAACTAGCGACGGTCCGGCCGCAACCCGGACCTCAAAGGAGCGAAGTGGCTAAGGTCCGGGTATACGAACTCGCCAAGGAGTTCGGCGTTGAGAGCAAGGTCGTCATGGCCAAGCTCCAGGAGCTCGGTGAATTCGTCCGATCGGCGTCCTCGACGATCGAGGCGCCCGTAGTACGCAAACTGACTGACGCCTTCCAGCAGGGCAGCGGCAACGGCAGGTCCGCCGGCAAGCCGTCCGCCCCCAGGAAGGCCGCCCCCAGGCCCGCCGCGCCGTCATCGGCGCAGGCGGCCAGCACCCCCGCGCGTCCGGCTGCCCCGAAGTCGCCGGCCGCCCCTGCCGCGGCGCAGCAGCCCGCGGCCCCGTCCGCGCCGAGCCCCGGCCCGCGTCCGGTGCCGGGCCCCAAGCCCGCCCCGCGCCCGGCCCCGGCGGCGCCCGCCACGCCGGAGTTCACCGCTCCGCCGTCGGCTCCGTCCCCGGCCGCGCCGAAGCCCGCCGCCCGTCCCGGCGCAGCCAGGCCCGGCGGCCGTCCCGGTGGTCCGGGTCAGGGCCAGGCCGGTCGTCCCGGTCAGGCTCCCCGTCCCGGCGGCCAGGGCCAGCGCCCCGGCGGCCAGGCTCCGCGTCCGGGCGGTCGCCCGGCCGGTCCGCGCCCGGGCAACAACCCCTTCACCTCCGGTGGCTCCACCGGTATGGCGCGCCCGCAGGCGCCCCGTCCGCAGGGCCAGCGGCCCGGCGGTCCCGGTGCCCCCGGCGCCGGTCCCCGTCCGCAGGCGCCCGGCGCCCAGGGCGGCGGTCCGCGTCCGCAGGCTCCGGGCGGTCCGCGCCCGACCCCGGGCTCGATGCCCCGTCCGCAGGGCGGTCCGCGTCCCGGTCCGGGCGGTCCGCGTCCGAACCCCGGCATGATGCCGCAGCGTCCCGCTGCCGGCCCGCGTCCCGGCCCCGGCGGCCGCGGTCCGGGCGGTGCGGGTCGTCCCGGCGGCGCCGGTCGTCCCGGCGGTGGCGGCGGCTTCGCCGGTCGTCCCGGCGGCGGTGGCGGTGCCGGTCGCCCGGGTGGTGGCGGCGGCTTCGCCGGTCGTCCCGGCGGCGGTGGCGGCTTCGGTGGCGGCGGTGGCCGTCCCGGCTTCGGCGGTCGTCCGGGCGGTCCCGGTGGCCGTGGCGGCACGCAGGGTGCCTTCGGCCGTCCGGGTGGTCCCGCGCGCCGCGGCCGCAAGTCGAAGCGGCAGCGCCGTCAGGAGTACGAGGCCATGCAGGCCCCGTCGGTCGGCGGCGTGATGCTGCCTCGCGGCAACGGCGAGGCCATTCGCCTGTCGCGCGGTGCGTCGCTCACCGACTTCGCGGAGAAGATCAACGCCAACCCGGCGTCGCTCGTCGCGGTCATGATGAACCTGGGCGAGATGGTCACGGCCACGCAGTCCGTCTCCGACGAGACGCTGCAGCTCCTGGCCGACGAGATGAACTACACGATTCAGATCGTCAGCCCGGAGGAGGAGGACCGTGAGCTCCTGGAGTCCTTCGACATCGAGTTCGGTGAGGACGAGGGGTCCGAGGAGGACCTGGTCGTCCGTCCGCCGGTCGTGACCGTCATGGGTCACGTCGACCACGGCAAGACCCGCCTGCTCGACGCCATCCGCAAGACGAACGTCATCGCGGGCGAGGCCGGTGGTATCACCCAGCACATCGGTGCCTACCAGGTCGCGACCGAGGTCAACGACGAAGAGCGGAAGATCACCTTCATCGACACCCCGGGTCACGAGGCGTTCACCGCCATGCGTGCCCGTGGTGCGAAGTCGACCGACATCGCGATCCTGGTCGTCGCGGCCAACGACGGCGTCATGCCGCAGACGGTCGAGGCGCTCAACCACGCGAAGGCGGCCGACGTCCCGATCGTGGTCGCGGTCAACAAGATCGACGTCGAGGGCGCCGACCCGACCAAGGTGCGCGGTCAGCTGACCGAGTACGGCCTGGTGGCCGAGGAGTACGGCGGCGACACCATGTTCGTCGACATCTCCGCCAAGCAGGGTCTGCACATCGACAGCCTCCTCGAGGCCGTCATCCTCACGGCCGACGCCTCGCTCGACCTGCGGGCCAACCCGCACCAGGACGCGCAGGGCATCTCGATCGAGTCCCGTCTCGACCGCGGCCGTGGCGCCGTGGCGACGGTGCTCGTCCAGCGAGGCACGCTGCGGGTCGGCGACACGATGGTGGTCGGCGACGCGTACGGCCGGGTCCGGGCGATGCTCGACGACAACGGCAACAACGTGTCCGAGGCCGGCCCGTCGACGCCGGTCCAGGTCCTGGGCCTGACCAACGTCCCGGGTGCGGGCGACAACTTCCTCGTGGTGGAGGAAGACCGTACGGCCCGCCAGATCGCGGAGAAGCGTGCCGCCCGTGAGCGCAACGCGGCCTTCGCCAAGCGCACGCGCCGCGTGTCGCTGGAGGACCTGGACAGGGTGCTCAAGGCCGGCGAGGTCCAGCAGCTCAACCTCATCATCAAGGGTGACGCTTCTGGTTCCGTCGAGGCCCTCGAGTCCTCGCTGCTCCAGCTGGACGTCGGCGAGGAGGTCGACATCCGCGTCCTGCACCGCGGCGTCGGTGCGGTCACGGAGTCGGACATCGACCTGGCGATGGGCTCGGACGCCATCGTGATCGGCTTCAACGTGCGCGCCGCCGGGCGTGCCGCGCAGATGGCCGAGCGCGAGGGTGTGGACGTCCGGTACTACTCGGTCATCTACCAGGCGATCGAGGAGATCGAGGCGGCCCTCAAGGGCATGCTCAAGCCGGAGTACGAGGAGGTCGAGCTCGGCACGGCGGAGATCCGCGAGGTCTTCCGTTCGTCCAAGCTGGGCAACATCGCGGGTGTGCTCATCCGCTCCGGCGAGGTCCGGCGCAACACCAAGGCGCGCCTCATCCGCGACGGCAAGGTCATCGCGGAGAACCTCAACATCGAGGGTCTGCGTCGCTTCAAGGACGACGTCACCGAGATCCGCGAAGGCTACGAGGGTGGTATCAACCTCGGAAACTTCAACGACATCAAGGTCGACGACGTCATCGCGACGTACGAGATGCGCGAGAAGCCGCGGGCGTAACAGCCACGGTTGGCCGCCGGCCGACGGGAACGCGTTTCCCGTCGGCCGGCGCGCCGTTCCCGGGGGCAGTCGACCCGGGCAGAACGGTCCTGGGGCTGCCGCCCCGGACCCGACGGGCCCGTTCCCGGTGGAACGGGCTCCGTCGCGCAGTGCCGGGCCGCGGTGCCGTACGGCGCTCGGGCGGATCCCGGGGCGGATGCGCGACTTGAGTCCCGCCGCTGACCTGCAACGACGGGAAACCCCGTCGAGTCACCGGCAGGGTTCGGGGTACCGTTCTTGGTGTCCCTGCCCACACCGACGGCAGGACCATCGAACCCGTACCGGCGGGTGAACCGGATACACACATGTTCGTGGGGACTCTGTCCTTCGACCTCCTCCTCGGCGACGTCCACTCGCTGAAGGAGAAGCGCTCCGTCGTCCGCCCGATCGTCGCCGAGCTCCAGCGGAAATACTCCGTGAGCGCGGCGGAGGTGGACCACGCCGACCTCCACCGAAGGGCCGTCATCGGCCTGGCCGTGGTCTCCGGTGACGCGGGGCACCTGACCGACGTACTCGACCGGTGCGAGCGGCTGGTCGCCGGCCGCCCCGAGGTGGAACTGCTGTCCGTCAGGCGGCGCTTCCACGGCGAAGACGACTGACGACCTTTGGCGAAGCACGCAGAAGAAGAAAGAACGGGAGACGGACCAGTGGCCGACAACGCGCGGGCGAAAAGGCTGGCGGACCTCATCCGGGAGGTGGTGGCCCAGAAGCTGCAGCGTGGGATCAAGGACCCGCGGCTCGGCTCGCACGTCACCATCACGGACACCCGGGTCACGGGTGACCTGCGGGAGGCGACCGTCTTCTACACGGTCTACGGGGACGACGAGGAACGGCAGGCAGCGGCCGCCGGCCTGGAGAGCGCCAAGGGCATCCTGCGTTCCGAGGTCGGCCGCGCCGCGGGCGTGAAGTTCACCCCGACCCTCACCTTCGTCGCTGACGCCCTCCCGGACACCGCCCGGACCATCGAGGACCTCCTCGACAAGGCGCGCGCCTCCGACGCTGCGGTACGCGAGGCGGCGACGGGCAAGAACTACGCCGGTGAGGCGGACCCGTACCGGAAGCCCGACTCCGACGACGAGACGGACGACACCGCCGAATGACCGACAAACCCACCCCGCCCGACGGCCTCGTCATCGTCGACAAGCCGTCGGGCTTCACTTCACACGACGTGGTCGCCAAGATGCGGGGGATCGCCCGGACCCGCCGTGTCGGCCACGCCGGCACGCTCGACCCGATGGCGACCGGCGTCCTCGTCCTCGGCGTGGAGAAGGCCACCAAGCTCCTCGGGCACCTCGCACTGACCGAGAAGGAGTACGTCGGCACCGTCCGGCTCGGGCAGAACACGCTCACGGACGACGCCGAGGGCGAGATCATCTCCTCCACCGACGCCTCCAAGGTGACCCGCGAGGCCGTCGACGCGGGCATCGCCAAGCTGACCGGCGACATCATGCAGGTGCCGTCCAAGGTCAGCGCCATCAAGATCGACGGCGTGCGGTCGTACAAGCGGGCCCGCGAGGGCGAGGAGTTCGAGATCCCGGCCCGGCCGGTCACCGTGTCCTCCTTCACCGTCCACGACGTGCGGGACGCCGTCGCCGAGGACGGCACGGCCGTGCTCGACCTGGTGGTGTCGGTGGTGTGCTCCTCCGGCACCTACATCCGCGCCCTCGCCCGCGACCTGGGCGCCGACCTCGGCGTCGGCGGTCACCTCACCGCCCTGCGCCGCACCCGGGTGGGCCCCTACCGGCTGGACGCGGCCAGGACGCTGGACCAGCTCCAGCAGGAGCTGACCGTGATGCCGCTCGCCGACGCTGCCGCGGCCGCGTTCCCCGGCTGGCACGTGGACGCGCGGCGCGCGCGGCTGCTCACCAACGGCGTGCGGCTGGAGATGCCCGAGGAGTACGCGGGCGCCGGGGCAGTCGCCGTCCTCGGCCCGGAGGGACGTCTGCTCGCGCTCGTGGAGGAGCATCGGGGCAAGGCCAAGAGCCTGGCCGTCTTCGGCTGAGGCGCCTTGCCGGGCGGAGGCTCGCTTCCCTCCGCCCGTGGAGCGGCGATCACGGGTGCCCACGGTCGCCGCTCCACGGTCCCCCCTCGGTTCCCCCACCCCTAGGCTTATCCAGCCGCCCCCGCGTATTCACCCGACTGGGCAGGCGCTCGGAGTGAACGGAGGGAGCGCAAGGGGGCGCGTTCGCCGTGTGAGGTACCCCTGACGGCACGGCGGTCCCCCACCGCCCGCTGCGACGGCCGGCCTGCGCGTGCGCCCGGTCACAGCCCCCATGCCGATGCGGGCCGGGACAGTGCGGCATGGCACCCTTAGACCTGCGGAAGAGGCAACACCGACACGGGTTTCGACGAGGAGCGGTCACAGTGCAGCGCTGGCGTGGCTTGGAGGACATCCCCCAGGACTGGGGGCGCAGCGTCGTCACCATCGGGTCCTATGACGGCGTCCACCGCGGTCACCAGCTGATCATCCGGCACGCCGTGGACCGCGCCCGCGCACTCGATGTCCCCGTCGTCGTCGTCACCTTCGACCCGCACCCCAGCGAGGTGGTCCGTCCCGGCAGCCACCCCCCGCTGCTCGCTCCGCACCACCGCCGTGCCGACCTCATGGCCGACCTCGGTGTCGACGCGGTCCTCGTCCTGCCCTTCACGACCGAGTTCTCCAAGCTGTCCCCGGCCGACTTCGTGGTCAAGGTCCTGGTCGACAAGCTGCACGCCAAGGCGGTCGTCGAGGGCCCCAACTTCCGCTTCGGCCACCGGGCCGCGGGCAACGTGGACTTCCTCGTCGAGCAGGGCAGGATCTACGACTTCGAGGTCGAGGCCGTCGACCTGTACCTGACCGGCGAGGCCGGCGGCGGCGAGCCGTTCTCCTCCACCCTCACCCGGCGCCTGGTCTCGGAGGGGGACGTCGAGGGCGCCCGAGAGATCCTGGGCCGCCCGCACCGGGTGGAGGGCATCGTGGTCCGCGGCGCCCAGCGCGGCCGCGAGCTGGGCTTCCCCACGGCGAACGTCGAGACGCTGCCGCACACGGCGATCCCCGCCGACGGGGTGTACGCGGGTTACCTGCACGCCCAGGGCGAGGTCATGCCGGCCGCCGTCTCCGTCGGTACGAACCCGCAGTTCGACGGTACCGAGCGCACGGTCGAGGCGTACGCCATCGACCGTGTCGGCCTCGACCTGTACGGTCTGCACGTCGCCGTCGACTTCCTGTCCTTCGTGCGCGGCCAGGCGAGGTTCGACTCGCTGGACGCCCTCCTGGAGACCATGGCCGAGGACGTCCGGAAGTGCCGGGAGATCATCGCGGCGGACGAGAAGGCCGCGTAGGCCGGACCTGCTTGGCCGATCACGGGTGCTGCCTCCGAGCGCTCGCACTCCGTCGTGCACGGTGCCGATGACGCTGTCTCTCACGCCCACCGCCTCGTGAGGACCTCAGCACGAGCGCTTCCTTCCGGACGGCGCTGTCCTCCTTCCGCCGGTGGTCACCGCATGTGATTGCCGTACCGGATGGCGGAAGTCACACTGGTCCGGTCAATCACCTCGGCGGCGGTGAGGCGACGGCGATCTGTTGATCGGCGGACATCGTGAAGCAGGGCGGTGCCGCGCCGAGTGATGCGGCGGCGGTGAGAATCCTCGACGCCGACGGCCGGCCGGAGAGAGCCGGTTCTCTCACCGGCTACTTCTGGGCCCGCTCACTGCGCCCGGGACGGATCCGGTGGGCGCCCACGACGCCCGTACACGACCTCAGTACGGCGACCGCCCGGACATCCTGGCCGTGCCGCCCGCCCCGCCCCGAACCGCTGCTGCGGTGCCCGCCTCACGCCCCGGCGTCGGTGGTGCGCTCACGCTCCGGCGTCGGCGGTCGAGGTGGGCGTTCCCCCGCTCCCGCTCGTCCCGCCGCGGCCACTCGCCGCACCGGCGGGCGCCCCGGCCTCGGCGCGCGCCCAGTGGCACGCCACCTCAGCCGCGCCGTCCCCGCCCAGGATCGCCGGATCCACACCGCGGCACGCGTCCGCGACGCCCGCCCGCTCGGCCTCGCCGCTCGCCAGGATCTGGCAGCGCGCGTGGAAGCGGCACCCCGAGGGGATGCGGGAGGGGTCCGGAGGCTCGCCGGTGAGCACGACCGGAGCGCCCGGCGCCTCGGGGAGCACGGACAGCAGGGCCCGCGTGTACGGGTGCCGGGGCGCCGTCAGGACCTGCTCCACCGCGCCCGTCTCCACGATCCGGCCGAGGTACATCACCGCCACCCGGTCGGCGATGTTCCAGGCCAGGCCCAGATCGTGCGTCACGACCAGGGCGGACAGGCCGAGTTCGGTGCGCAGCCGCAGCAGCAGGGCGAGGATCTCACCGCGCACCGAGGCGTCCAGGGAGGCCACCGGCTCGTCCGCGACGACGAGTTCGGGCTCCAGGACCAGCGCGCCCGCGATCACGATCCGCTGGCGCTGGCCGCCGGACAGCTCGTGCGGGTACCGCAGGAAGAACCGCTCGGGCGGCCGCAGCCCGGCCCGGGAGAGGGCCTCGGCGACCGCCGCCCGCTCGTCGCCGCCGTAGCCGTGGATGCGCAGGCCCTCGGCCACGGCGTCGTACACCGTGTGCCGCGGGTTGAGGGAGCCGCTCGGGTCCTGCAGCACCAGCTGCACCCGCCTGCGGTACGCCTTCAGCGCACGGGAGGAGTAGTCGAGCGGCGCCCCGTCGAAGGTGACGCGGCCCGCGGTCGGGCGGACCAGACCGAGCAGGGAGCGGGCCAGGGTCGTCTTGCCGCAGCCCGACTCGCCGACCAGCGCCACGATCTCACCGCGCCGGACGGTGAGGTCCACGCCGTCCACGGCCCGGGCCGGCGGCGCGCCGTGCCGGCCGGGGAAGGTGACGTGCAGGCCCTCGACGCCGATCAGCGGCGCACTGGGGACAGGAGTGGTCATGGGGCGCTGCTCCTCACTTCTTCCTCGTCCTCGTCCCCCCGCACCGCCGCCGTCGCCCCGGCCTCGGCACCGGGGTCCACGCGCACACAGGCGGCGCGGCGCGCCGCTCCCGCGTCCCGCAGCTCCTGGTCCTCGGTGGCGCACAGGTCCAGCGCGACCGGGCAGCGCGGGTGGAACGTGCAGCCCGGCGGCAGCGCGGCCGGGTCCGGCGGGTCGCCCGGCAGCCCGCGGGGCGCGAACCGCGACGCGGGGTCGCCGATCCGCGGGAAGGCCGCCGACAGGGCCCGCCCGTAGGGGTGCCGGGCGTCCTCGTGGACCTGCCGGGCCGGGCCCTCCTCGACCACCCGTCCCGCGTACATCACCGCCAGCCGGTCGCAGGTGTCGGCGAGGACGGCGAGGTCGTGACTGATCATGATCAGGCCGAGGTCCTGCTGGCTCACCAGCCGTTCGATCAGCCGCAGGATCTGGGCCTGGATCATCACGTCCAGGGCGGTCGTCGGCTCGTCGGCGACGATCAGACGGGGGTCGCAGGCCAGCGCCATGGCGATCATGACGCGCTGCCGCTGACCGCCCGACAGCTCGTGCGGATACGCCTGCGCCCGTGCCGCGGGCAGGCCCACGTGCTCCAGCAGCTCGCCGGCCTTCGCCCGCGCCTCGGCCGGGGTGGCCCTGCGGTGCAGCAGGACCGGCTCGGCGATCTGGTCGCCCACCCGGTGCACGGGGTTGAGGGAGTGCATCGCCCCCTGGAAGACGATCGAGGCGCCGGCCCAGCGCACGGCGCGCACCCGGCCCCACTTCATGGCCAGCACGTCCTCGCCGTCCAGCAGGATCTCCCCGGTGATCCGGGCCCCGGCCGGCAGCAGCCGCAGCAGGGCCAGCGCCAGCGTGGACTTGCCGCAGCCGGACTCCCCGGCGATGCCGAGCTTCTCACCGGCGGCGAGGCGGAGGTCGACGCCGCGCACCGCGGCCGCCCCGCCCGGATAGGTCACCGTCAGGTTCCTGACGTCGAGCAGGGTCAACGGGACACCCCCAGCCTGGGGTTGAGGACGGACTCCACCGCGCGCCCGCACAGTGTGAACGCCAGCGCGACGACGGCGATGGCGATGCCCGGCGGCACCAGGTACCACCAGTCGCCCGAGCTGACCGCGCCCGCCTCCCGGGCGTCCTGGAGCAGCCCGCCCCAGGAGACGACCGTCGGGTCCCCGAGACCGAGGAACGCGAGCGTCGCCTCGGCGAGGATCGCGGAGGAGATGATCAGGGTCGTCTGCGCGAGCACCAGCGGCATGACGTTGGGCAGCACGTGCCGCGACATGATGTGCCAGTGGCCGCCGCCGAGCGCCTTGGCGCGCTCGATGTACGGCCGTGACTCCACGGCCAGCGTCTGCGCCCGCACCAGACGGGCGGTGGTCGGCCAGGTCGTCACGCCGATCGCCAGCACGATGGTGCCGAGCGAGCGGGACATCACCGTGGCCAGCGCGATGGCGAGCACGAGGGTCGGCATGACCAGGAACCAGTCGGTGACGCGCATCATCACGGTGGCGTACCAGCCGCGGAAGTGCCCGGCGGTGATGCCGATGAGCGCGCCGATCGCCACCGACAGCACGGCCGCCAGCAGCCCCACGAGGAGCGAGACCCGCGAGCCCCAGACGACCAGGCCCAGCAGGTCGCGCCCGAACTGGTCGGTGCCCAGCGGGAACCGTCCGCTAGGGCTCTCCAGCGGCCCGCCGGGCGCGTGGGTCACGCTCTGGACGTCCGCCCCGACGGTCAGCGGAGCGGTGAGCGCGACCAGCGCGCACAGCACCAGCGCGGCCAGCCCGAACAGGCCCGCCCGGTGCGTGCGGTACTGCCGCCAGAAGCGGACCACGGAGGCACGGCGGCGTTGCCACGTCAGGGCGCGCGGCCCGGCGGCGGGCGCGGCGGTGTCGGCGGTCATCGTCCCACCCTCGGATCGAGCAGCGGATAGAGCAGGTCGGCAAGGGTGTTCATCACGATCACCGCAGACGCGAAGACGAAGAACAGGCCCTGCACCAGCGGCAGGTCGGGCACGCTCAGCGCCTGGTAGAACAGGCCGCCCAGACCCGGCCAGGAGAACACCGTCTCCACGAGGATGACGCCGGCGACGGTCCGGCCGAGGTTGACGAAGATCAGCGTCACGGTCGGCAGCAGCGCGTTCGGCACCGCGTGCCGGCGCCGGACGAGGTCGTCCCTGAGGCCCTTGGCCCGCGCGGTCGTCAGGTAGTCGCTGCCCATCTCGTCCAGCAGCGCGGAGCGCGTGACGAGCAGCGTCTGCCCGTACTCCACGGCGACCAGTGTCACCACCGGCAGGATCAGATGGTGGAGCACGTCGGCGACGTGGGCCAGGCCCTCCTCGCCGCCCGACTCCATCCCGCCGGTCGGGAACAGCCCGGGCACCGGGCCCACACCGACCGACAGCACGATGATCAGCAGCAGGCCCAGCCAGAACGACGGGATCGAGTACAGCGTCAGTGCCAGCGCGGTGTTGAGCCGGTCGCCGAGCCCGCCGTGCCGCCAGGCCGACCGTGTGCCGAGCACGATGCCCAGCACGGTGTAGAGCACGAACGCGGTGCCGGTGAGCAGCAGCGTGTTCGGCAACGCCTCGATGATCTTGTCGACGACCGGGGCCCGGAACTGGTACGACGTCCCGAGGTCCCCGGTCAGCGCCTTGCCGCAGTACTGCGTGAACTGCCGCCACAGGGGCAGGTCGAGCCCGAACTCCCGCCGGTAGGCGGCGATCTGCGCGGTCGAGATCGGGCGCCCGCCGGTCATGAACTTCACCGGGTCGCCCGGGATCAACCGGAAGAGGAAGAAACTGGTGACGAGGACGGCGAGCAGCGAGACGGCCGCGCCGGCCAGCTTGCCCGCCACGTAGCGCAGGTACGCGGCGGCCGTGCCGGCCCGGGGTCCGCGGTCCGTCGCCGGCCGGATCGCCGCCGGGCCGGCGACGGCGCCCGCGGCCGGCGCGGGTGTCGCTTCAGCGGTCATGTGCACTCACTCGGTCTGTGGCCGGCCGGGCGGTCGGCTGCCTATTCACGGTCGTCGGCCGTGGCCCGCCGGCGCATCGCCAGGAACGTCCCGAGGCCGGCGAGGACGACGACGCCCGCGACGATTCCGATGATGACGCCCGTCGACGTGGACCCGTCCGAGGAATCACCGGACTTCGCCGGAACGGCGGACCACCAGCTCCAGTAGCCGTCCTGGCCGTAGATGTTGCCCGCCTTCGACGGCATGGTGGTGATCGACTCGATCTGGTCCGTGCGGTAGGCCTCGACCGCGTTCGGATAGGCCATGACGTTCATGTATCCCAGGTCGTACAGCCGCGACTCCATCTGCTTGACCAGGTCCGCCCGCTTGGCCGGGTCGTACTCGGCCAGCTGTCGGGCGTACAGCTCGTCGTACTTCCGGTCGCAGATGAAGTTGTCGGTGGCGCCGGTGTCCTTCGGGGTCGCCGGGCGTGCGGCACAGGTGTGGATGGAGAGCACGAAGTCCGGGTCCGGGTTGACGGACCAGCCGTCGAAGGCCAGGTCGTACTTGCCGGCCAGCCAGGGATCGGTCACGTTGTCCAGGCAGTTGACCGTCACCCCGATGCCGAGCTTGCCCCACCACTCCTGCAGGTACTTGCCGACCGCCTTGTCGTTGGGGTCGGTGGCGTGGCAGAGCACGCGGTAGTTCAGCGGCTTGCCGTCCTTGCCCACCCGCTTGCCGGCGGCGTTCGCCTTGTAGCCCGCCTCGTCCAGGAGCCGGGCCGCCTTCGCCGGGTCGTAGGAGAGGTCCTGGCCGGCCGACGGCTTCCAGAAGTACGTGGCGTAGCGCGGCGGGATGTACCCCTGGCCCTCGGCAGCGTGCCCCTGGAACACCTTGTCGATGATGGTCCGGCGGTCGACGGCCAGGAACAGGGCGTTGCGCACCCGCTGGTCCAGCAGGGACGGGTCGCCGTCGCCGAACTTCTCACCGTTCCTCGCCTGCGCGCCGGGATTGGTCGCGAGGGCGTAGAAGCGGCGGCCCGGCGCGTCGTTGACGCGGATGTTCTTCACGCCCTTGAGGGAGGCCGCCTGGGCGGGTGTCAGGGACGGCGAGCCGGCGACGAAGGAGACCTCGCCCTTGCGCAGGGCGGCCACCGCGGCGTCCTGGTCCTTGTAGTAGCGGAAGACCAGCTCGTCGAACTTCGGCGCCCCGCGCCAGAAGGTCTTGTTGGCCTTCAGCCGTACATAGCTGTCGGGCTTGTAGTCGGTGAGCACGAACGGCCCGTCGCCGACGATCGGGAAGGACTTGTCGTTGTTGAACTTGGAGAAGTCCCCGACCTTCTCCCAGACGTGCTTGGGCACGATCGGCACGTCCAGCGCCGTCATCGTGGCCTGCGGCTTCTTCAGCTTGATGACCAGCCGGGTGGCGCTGGGCGCGGTCACCTCGGCGAAGTTGCCGACGAAGCTGCCGTTGGCCGTGGCGGCGCCCTCGTCCGTCATCATCTTGTTGAACGTCCACGCCGCGTCCTCGGCAGTGACCGGCTCGCCGTCCGACCACTTGGAGCCGGTGCGGATCGTGTAGCTCCACGTCAGCTTGTCCGGCGACGGCGACCACTTGGTGGCCAGACCCGGGACGACATGGGCGTCCTTGGGGTCGTAGTCGGTCAGGTACTCGTACATGAGCCGGTTGATGCTCGTGCTGAGGAGCCGGACCGCGAGGAACGGGCTGAGCGAGTCGACACTCTGTGCGACGGCGACGGTGAGGACGTTCTTGCCGTCGCCGTCCCCTCCGTCCGCCCTCGTGGCCTGCGCGTCCCCGGCTTCCGCGGCGTGCGCCTGCTGCGCGGCGGGTGCGAACGGGGTGGCGAGGCCGGCGGTGAGGACCAGGGCGGCCGCGCCCGCGGCGGCGAGGAGCCGCGTTCGCCCAAGGCGTGGACCGGTACGTCCTCTGCCGTGCTGATCGTGTGTGTTCATGGCTCATGACCTCGCGTCCTCGCAGGCACGGGACGCTGCGGGTCCCCTGCGCGACGGGCTGGAACGGGCTTGATCGGGTGACGCCGGCGGAATGAAGTGAGTGTCTATCAGCGGCATTCTGCGCGCGTCAACGGTTCGTCAAACCCGGTGTGGCCTGCGGAAATAACGAATTGACCCCCTCCGCGCTCCCATTGGTGGAGACCACTGACGCCCCCCTGGTCAGGGGGTGGCGGCGGGATACCGCAGGTCCGCCGCGTGAATGCGCGAGGGCCCGCGCCGGGTCGTACGGCGCGGGCCCTCGAGGCGGGCGCGGCCCTGGAAGGGCCGCCGCGGTCACTGCTCGGGAGGAGCCGGAGGGGGCGGGGTCTGGCCCTGCGGCGGCTGGGACTGCAGCTGCCCCGGTCCCTGCGGGGGCTGCGGCTGCCCGGGCTGTTGCGGAGCCGGCTGACCCGGCTGTCCTGGCTGGCCCGGGTGCCCCGGATACGGCTGCGGGGCGGACGGTGCACCCGGCGCCGGAGCCTGGCCCGGGAACGGCTGGCCCGGAGCCGGCTGACCGGCGTACTGACCGCCGCCCTGCGCCGGCAGGCCCGGCTGCTGGGGGTAGGGCCGCCCGGGCTGCTGCGGATACGGCTGCTGCGCGGGCACGAACTGGCCGGGGACCGGCTGAGCGGGCTGTCCGGGCATCGGCTGCCCGGGCACGTGCTGGTTGGGTACGTGGTGCCCGGGCAGGGCCTGGCCCGGCATCGGCTGCCCGGGCGGTGCCGGGAACGGCTGCCCGGGCTCAGCGGGGTACGGGCCGCCCTGCGACGCCGGCCGGCCCGGGTACTGCGGATACGGCTGGCCCGGCACGGGCTGTCCGGGCACCGGCTGACCGGGCATCGGGGCTCCCGGCAGCGGCTGGCCCGGCATGGGCGGGGCCGCCACCGGCGGCGGGTTGCCGTCCGAGGTCCACAGCCCGTGCGACTGCTGGTGGCGGACGAAGTCCTCGGCCACCATCGCCGCGAGGTTGAAGTACGCCTCGCGCACCTTCGGCCGCATCATGTCGAGGTCCACCTCGGCACCGGCCGCCAGGTGCTCGTCGAACGGCACCACGACGACACCGCGGCAGCGCGTCTCGAAGTGCGCCACGATGTCCTCGACCTTGATCATCTTGCCGGTCTCGCGCACCCCCGAGATGACGGTGAGGGAGCGCGCGACGAGGTCGGCGTACCCGTGCGCCGACAGCCAGTCCAGCGTCGTACTGGCGCTGCTCGCACCGTCCACGGACGGCGTCGAGATGATGATCAGCTGGTCGGCGAGGTCGAGCACGCCCCGCATGGCGCTGTACAGCAGGCCGGTGCCCGAGTCCGTGAGGATGACCGGATACTGCTTGCCCAGTACGTCGATCGCCCGCCGGTAGTCCTCGTCGTTGAAGGTGGTGGAAACCGCCGGGTCGACGTCGTTGGCGATGATCTCCAGACCGGAGGGCGCCTGGGACGTGAACCGCCGGATGTCCATGTACGAGTTGAGGTACGGGATCGCCTGGACCAGGTCGCGGATGGTGGCCCCGGTCTCGCGGCGGACACGGCGGCCGAGGGTGCCGGCGTCGGGGTTGGCGTCGATCGCGAGGATCTTGTCCTGCCGCTCGGTGGCGAGCGTGGCGCCGAGCGCGGTGGTCGTGGTGGTCTTGCCGACACCGCCCTTGAGGCTGATCACGGCGATGCGGTAGCAGGACAGCACCGGAGTGCGGATCAGCTCCAGCTTCCGCTGCCGCTCGGCCTCCTCCTTCTTGGCGCCGAACTTGAACCTGGACGCGGCGGCGGCCGGCCGGCCACTGCGGGCCTTCTGCCTCTTGTTGTTGAGCAGCCGGTCGGAGGACAGCTCCACGGCCGCCGTGTAACCGAGCGGCGCGGCACCGGGGTTGGTGGGCTGCCGCTGGTCGTGCTGTATCGGCTGCGGCCAGGCGTTACCGGCCCGGGGGTCGACGGGCGGCTGAACGGCGCCGGGCTGGGCCTGCGGAAGCTCCGGCCCGGGCTGCTGCCCCGGCCGGCCGGGCTGCGCGGGCTGACCCGGCTGACCGCCTTGGGCGGGCTGCTGCGGGAAGCCGTAAGCGCCGGGCTGGGCGGCCGGGTCGGGCGTGCCGGGGGCGTGTGCGGTACCCGGGTTCTGCGGGAAGCCGTAGCCGCCGGGCTGCGCGGCCGGGTCGGGCGTGCCGGGGGCGTGTGCGGTACCCGGGTTCTGCGGGAAGCCGTAGCCGCCGGGCTGCGCGGCCGGGTCGACCACACCGATGTCGACAGCCTCTACGTCTCCGAGGCCTACGTCGACGAGGGC